>NZ_KV824455.1:0-4825 GCF_001816045.1 Kytococcus sp. HMSC28H12 | reverse complement strand
TGCGCCCCCGCGCCCCCGCGCCCCGGCGCGCCGGCGCGCGGCTCAGCCGTCCAGCGCCGCCAGCATCTTGCCCGGGTTGAGGATGCCGCGCGGGTCCAGCGCCTGCTTGACCGCGCGGTGCATGGCCTGCGTGGCCGGGTCCAGCTCGCGGGCCAGCCACTCACGCTTGAGGTAGCCCACCCCGTGCTCGCCGGTGATGGTGCCGCCGAGCGCCAGCCCCAGCTCCATGAGCTGCTCGAACGCCCGCTCCGCCCGGGCCACCTCGGCGGGGTCGCCGGCATCGAAGAAGACGGCCGGGTGCAGGTTGCCGTCGCCCGCGTGGGCCACCACGGCCACGGTCGCGCCGGACTCCGCCCGCACCTCGGCCAGCCGCTCGAAGAACTCGGCCATCCGCGCCCGCGGCAGGCAGATGTCGTCCAGCAGCTGCCCGCCGCCGTGCGCCATCGCGTACTTCTCGTAGGCCGGCTGGGCCAGGCGGCGCGTGGCCACCATGGCCTCGCTGTCGGCCGGGTCGTCGGTGAAGCCCACGTCCAGCGCGCCGGCCTCCTCGGCGATCCGGGCGAACTCCTCCACCTCCCGCTGGGCCGATGCGGGGTCGCCCGACCCGTCGGACTGCACCAGCAGCATCGCGCCGGCCCCGGCGTCCAGGCCGAAGTCGCCGTAGTCGTTGAGCATGCCCAGGGTGGCGCCGTCGAGCATCTCCACCATGCTGGGCCGTGCGCCGGTGGCCATGAACTCGGCCACCACGCCGGCGGCCACGGCCTCGGAGGGGAAGGTGGCCACCGCCGTGAGCGGCGGCGCCAGCTGCGGCACGAGGCGCAGGGTCACCTCCACCACCACGCCGAGCGTCCCCTCGGAGCCGATGAACAGCCCGCGCAGGTCCAGGCCGGCCACGCCCTTGGCGGTGCGCGGTCCCAGGGTGGCAAGGGACCCGTCGGCCAGCACCACCTTGAGCTGGCGCACGTAGTCGCGGGTGACGCCGTACTTGACGCAGCACAGCCCGCCGGCGTTGGTGGCCACGTTGCCGCCGATGCTGCTGATGGCCACCGAGCCGGGGTCCGGCGGGTAGGCCAGGCCGTGCTCGCGGAGGTGGTCCTTGAGGGCCTGGTTGATGACGCCGGGCTGCACGGTGGCGGTCTGCTCGGCGGCGTCCACCTCCAGGATGCGGTCCATGCCGGCCAGGTTGAGCAGGATGCAGCCGGGCACCGCGTTGGCCCCGCCGCTGATGCCGGTGCGCGCGCCCTGCGGCACCACCGGCACGTGGTGGGCGTGGGCGAAGCGCAGGGTGGCCTGGACGTCCTCGGTGGAGCGGGCGCGCACCAGCGCCACGGCGCCCTCGGCGGGGCAGAACAGGGCGGTGTCGGCCGAGTGGGCGGCCACCACGTCGGCGTCGAGGGCGAGCGCGCCGTCCGAGAGGACCGGGGCCAGCTCGGACTGCAGCAGGGCGGCCAGCGCGGCGATGTCGGGGGCGGGCTGGGTGGCGGTGGTCGGGTCGGTCATCGGGCGGCCTCCGGGGTGGGGGTGTCGAGGACGGTCTCGGGCGTGGTGGGGGCGGGCTGGTCGTGCCCGGCGGCCTGCCCCGCGTCGGGGGCCGGCGACGCCTTGAGCGCCAGCACGGTGGCCGCGGCGGCCAGCATGACGCCGCCCACCACCCACATGCTCGCGTTCTGGGTGCCGGTCAGGTCGGCCAACCACCCGGTGACATACGGGGCGGCGAACCCGCTGGCGTTGCCCACGGAGTTGATGAGGGCGATGCCGCCGGCGGCCGCCGCGCCGGAGAGGAAGTGCGTGGGCAGGGGCCAGAAGTTGGGCAGCGCGGCGCAGATGCACATGCACACCACGGTCACGGCCGCCATCGCGGTGAACGGCGAGTTCAGGTACAGGGCGGCGGGGATCACCACGCCGCCCAGCAGCAGGGGTAGCACGAGGTGCCACACGCGCTCGCCGGTGCGGTCGGCGTGCCGGGCCCAGAGCACCATCGCCACGGCGGCGAAGGCGAACGGGATGGCCGTGATGAGCCCGATCTGCATGACCGAGTACTTCACCCCGAAGGTCTGCTGGAACCCGGCGATGATGGTGGGCAGGAAGAAGTTCATGGCGTACAGGCCGTAGGTGGTGCCGAAGTAGACGAAGGCCAGGGCCCAGACGCGGCCGTCGAGCAGGGTGCGGCGCAGCGGGTAGTGGAAGCGCTCGCCCGTGGTGGCCTGCTCGCGGGCCATCTCGGCGGCCAGCCAGTCGCGCTCCTCGGGCTCCAGCCACTGCGCCTGCTCGGGGCGGTCGGTGAGCAGGAACCAGCACACGACGCCGAGCAGCACGGCCGGCACGCCCTCCATGAGGTACATGAAACGCCACCCGGAGAGGCCGGCGATGCCGTCGCCCGTGCTGACCAGGAAGGCCGACAGGGGCGTGCCCACCACGGTGGACAGGGGGATGGCCAGCAGGAAGAACGCCGTGGCGCGGGCGCGCTCGCGGGCCGGGAACCAGTAGGTCAGGTACAGGATGATGCCGGGGAAGAAGCCGGCCTCGGCCACACCCAGCAGGAAGCGCAGGACGTAGAGCCAGCCGGCGCCGGGGACGAAGGCCATGAGGCTGGCCAGGACGCCCCAGGACACGATGATGCGGGCCAGCCAGCGGCGCGCGCCGAAGCGGTGGAGCGCCAGGTTGCTGGGCACCTCGAGCAGCAGGTAGCCGGCGAAGAAGATGCCGGAGGCCAGGCCGAACATGGTGGCGGTCAGGCCCAGCTCGGCGTTCATGCCGTTGGGGCCGGCGAAGCCGATGTTGGTGCGGTCGAGGTAGTTGACGAAGTACAGCGCGATGAGGAACGGGATGAGGCGCAGGGTGACCTTGCGCAGGGTGCGCCGTTCCAGGGCGGAGGGGACCGGCGGTGCGTCCGAGGGGTTCATGGGGGCTCCCGGTGTGTGCGCGGGGCGGGCTGAGGTGGCCTGAACGCTAGGAGTGTGTGCGCCGGCGCACAATGGTGAGATGCAACGTCGTGAGACCGAGTCGGTGGAGGATCCCTCCACCCCGCCGGTGAGTCCGGATCCGCACCGGGACGAGGGGGCGGCCGACGAGGCCGTGCCCGGCGGCGAGGGCTGGCTGTCCCTGCTCCTGCGCGACGCCTCGGTGGCCGAGCTCATGGCCCACGGGCGCGGTCTGGGGCCGCAGGGGGCCGCGCAGACCGTGCAGGCGCTGGAGGTCAGCGCCCGCCTGCAGCAGCGGGCCCGGCGGGCCGGTGAGCTCGGTGCGCTGAGCGACATCGCGGGCCGGCTCTCGAGCATGCGCTCGCCGCAGGACCTGCTGCCGCAGGTGGTGGCGCACGCCCGGCAGCTGCTCCGGGTGGACCTGGCCTACCTGGCCCTGCTCCACGGGGAGGGCGACCGGGAGGTGCTCCGCATCGAGGTGAGCGACGGCAACATCACCCCCGAGCTGGTGGGTGTGGAGCTCTCCCTGGGGCACGGGGTGGCCGGGTGGGTGATCCGCCACGCCCGGCCGCGGTGGAGCGCCGACTACCAGCACGATGCCGGCTTCACCCACTCCGAGACGGCGGACGCCGCCGCCCGTGCCGAGAACATGCACTCCGTGCTCGGGGCGCCGCTGCTGGTGCGGGGCCGGGCGGTCGGGGCCCTGTTCGCCGGGGTGCGCAGCCACCGGGACTTCCCGGAGGACGAGGTGACGCTGCTGTGCGCGCTGGCGCTCCACGCCGGCATCGCGTTGGACAATGCCGACCGCATGGCCCGCCTGGCCGAGGCTCGCGACGAGCTCGACCAGCGCTCGGAACGGCTGGCGCGCAGCCTCTCCTGGGACGAGCAGCTGCGCGAGGTGGTGCTGCGTGGCGGGGGCGTGGACGAGCTGCTCACGGAGGTGGGCACCGCGGTGGGCACGGCGGTGGAGCTCCTGCCGGCCGGGTCCCCCGGTGGCCCGCCCGCCGACGCCCACGCGGTGGAGGCCGCCGGGCGCCTGCTGGGCTGGCTGGTCCCGGCCACCCCACTCTCGGAGGAGTCCGCCCGGGTGGCCCTGGAACGCGCCGCCCCCACGGTGGCGCTCACGCTGATGGCCCAGCAGGCCACGGCCCAGGCTGCGGGGCGTGCCCGCACCCTGCACCTGCTGGAGCTGCTCACCACGCGGGAGGACGAGGAGGTGGACCCGGCCGAGCTCCGGCTGGCGGGGCTCGACCCGCGGCGGCGCCACGTGGTCGTCATCGTGGACGGGCAGGGCGCGGCGGCCGAGGACCCGCCGGAGTGGCTGCGCCGGCTGCCGCGGGGCACGGCCGTGCTGGGGCACCGGCAGGACGCGGTGCTCGTGGTGCCCGCGGGCCCCGAGGCGGTGGCCGACGTGCTGCGCCCGGCCGACCTGCTGGCGTCGGTGAGCGCCCCGGTGGTGCCGGTGGACGGGCTGCGGGCGGCCTACACCGAGGCGGTGGAGACCATGAAGGCGCTGCGCGCCCTCGGCGAGACCCGGGCGGTGGTGGGGCCGCAGGACGTGGGGCTGCACCGGCTGTTGCTCGGCGACGCCGGGCGTGGCCGCCTGCGGGAGGCCTTCGAGCGGCAGCTCGGCGAGGTCCGGGCCCACGAGGCGCGCCGCGGGGTGCCGCTGCTGGGCACCATGGCGGCCTTCCTGGACTGCGGCGGCAGCCCGGGGGCCACCGCATCGGCCCTGGGGGTGCACGTGAACACCGTCTACCAGCGCCTGGCGGTCGTGGACGGGCTGATCGGCGCGGACTGGCGGCGCCCCGGCCGGGCGCTGGAGCTGCACGTCCTGCTGCGGCTCACCGAGGCGCGTGCCGCCCTCGAGGAGGGGGCGTAGGCTCCACGCGACCCGCCCCTCC
>NZ_KV824454.1:0-1177 GCF_001816045.1 Kytococcus sp. HMSC28H12 | reverse complement strand
CCCCCCCGGCACGACGAGGACCCGCCCTCCCGGTGCGGGACGGCGGGCCCTCGTGGGCGGGCTCGCTCAGCGGGTGTGCGCGAGGCGGTACTCGCGCGAGTCCTCGATGAGGGCGTCGTACTTCTTCTCGGCCTTGGCGATGGCCTTCTCGGACCGCACCGGCAGGTCGAACTCGTCCTCCACCTGCGCGCCGTCGGCGAGGTTGCGCACCCGGATCACCGCGGCGTCCACCTCGGCGCCGAGCAGGACCACCGTGTTGGTGAGCCAGAGCCACAGCAGGAAGATGATCACACCGGCCATGGCGCCGTAGGTGGCGTCGTAGTTGCCGGCGAAGGCGATGTACAGGCCGAAGGCCGCGGTGGCCAGCACCCACACCACGAAGGCCAGGACGGCACCGGGCGTGAGCAGGCGGTTGGGGAGCTTGACGTTGGGGGTGGCCCAGAAGAGCAGGCGGATGAGCAGGATGACCACCAGGGCCGCCACCGGCCACTTGGCCCAGTTCCAGACCGTGATGGCGGTGTCGCCCAGGCCCACGCGGCCCAGGACGGCCTCGGCCAGGGGGCCGGTGAGCACGAACGACAGGCCGATGGCCACGATGCCGAGCAGCACCACGGCGGTGAGGCCCACCATCAGCGGGCGCACCACGTAGAACGGGCGGCCCTCCTTGACCTCGTAGATCGAGTTCATGGTGCGGCTGAAGGCGTTGACGTAGTTGGAGGCCGACCACAGGGCACCCAGCAGACCGACGACGAGGCCCAGGCCCGCCCCGGCGGTCTTCTGCTGCTCGCTGATGAAGGTCTCCAGGAAGCTGGTGGCGTTCTCCGGGGCGCCCACCTGCTCGGCGATGCCGATGAACTCCTGCGTGGTCGTCTCGCCCTGGCCGAACACACCGAGCAGGGAGACCAGCGCGATGAGGGCCGGGAAGATCGAGAGCACCGCGTAGTAGGTCAGACCGGCGGCCAGGTCGGTGCACTTGTCCTCGCCGAAGGAGTGCAGCGCCCGGCGCCCCACGAGCTTCCAGCCGTCGCCACCGAGGTCCTTGCTGCGGGTCTCCGGCTCGTGGCTGCCCAGCGGGGTGTTGAGCTCCTCGCCGCCGCGGCGGTCGGCCGCGTTGCCGTGCCCGCGGGTGTCGGCCCGCCCCTCCTCGCCGGCGGTGCGCACGGCGTGGCTGGCTCCG
>NZ_KV824453.1:0-1541 GCF_001816045.1 Kytococcus sp. HMSC28H12 | reverse complement strand
TGGCCGCCTCGCCGGCCACGCCCGCCTCGGCCACCGCGTCCGCCCTCGGGCTTCCGGGCGGACTTCAGGTCCCCCGCCTCGTCGAGGCGCTCGGCGTCCAGGCCCGCGCGGGTGCGCTGGGCGTCCGGCAGCTCACCGGTGACGTCGGTGGGGATCTGCAGGTCGGCGTAGAAGTGCGGCGAGGTGGAGTAGGTCTCCGCCGGCTCCGGGGCGCCCAGGTCGAGCGCGCGGTTGATGAGCGCCCAGCGGTGCAGGTCGTCCCAGTCCACGAGGGTCACGGCCGTGCCCCGCTTGCCGGCGCGGCCGGTGCGGCCGATGCGGTGCAGGTAGGTCTTCTCGTCCTCGGGGCACTGGTAGTTGACCACGTGGGTGACGTCGTCCACGTCGATGCCGCGGGCCGCCACGTCGGTGGCCACGAGCACGTCCACCTTGCCGGTGCGGAAGGCGCGCAGGGCCTGCTCGCGGGCGCCCTGGCCGAGGTCGCCGTGGATGGCGGCGGCCGCGAAGCCCCGCTCCACCAGCTGTTCGGCCACCTTGGCGGCGGTGCGCTTGGTGCGGGTGAACACGATCGACAGGCCGCGGCCCTTCGACTGCAGCAGGCGGGCCAGCATCTCCACCTTGTCCATGGCGTGGGCGCGGTAGACGAACTGGTCGATCGCCTCCACGGTGGCGCCCGCGCCGGGCACCTCCTCCATGGCCCGGATGTGGGTGGGCTGGTTCATGTAGCGGCGTGCCATGGCCACCACGGCGCCGGGCATGGTGGCGGAGAACAGCATCGTCTGGCGGCCGGCCGGCGTGAGGGAGAGCAGCTTCTCCACGTCCGGCAGGAAGCCCAGGTCGAGCATCTCGTCGGCCTCGTCGAGCACCACGGTCCGCGCGTGGGCCAGGGTCAGGTGGCCGCGCTCGGCCAGGTCGATGAGGCGGCCCGGGGTGCCCACCACGATCTCCACGCCGCGCTCCAGGGCCTCGATCTGCGGCTCGTAGGCACGCCCGCCGTAGACGGTGAGCACGCGGATGCCGCGCTGGGCGGCGGCGCGCTCGAGGTCGCTGGCCACCTGCAGGGCGAGCTCACGGGTGGGGGCCACGGCCAGGGCCTGCGGGGCGCCGGGCTGCTCCAGGGCGTCGAAGCCTGGGTCCTTGGGGGCCACCACATGGTGCACCATCGGCACGCCGAAGCCGAGCGTCTTGCCGGTGCCGGTCTTGGCCTGGCCGATGATGTCCTGGCGGTCCAGGGCCACCGGCAGCGTCATGGCCTGGATGGGGAAGGGCGTGGTGATGCCGGCCTCTTCCAGGGCGGCGGCGATCTCGGGGTGGATGCCGAAGTCGGCGAAGGTCTTGTCGCTCATGGATCTCCTGATCGGGCGCCGGTGGGGCGCTGTCTGCGGGCCGATCGGAGGTCTCTCTGGGTGTCCGCGCGCGTCTGCGCTGCTGCGGGCCGGGGTCGTCGCGCCCCGTTCACGGTGTGCCGACCGGGCACCGGGTGTCCGGGCCATCCTAGGGGCACCGCGGCACCTGGGGCCGGTGCACGACGACGCCGCGCC
>NZ_KV824452.1:0-14277 GCF_001816045.1 Kytococcus sp. HMSC28H12 | reverse complement strand
GGGCGCACACCACGTGGTGTGCGCCCCTCCGACGTGTACGGTCCCGGTCAGACGGCCACCGGCTCGGCCGGCTCCGCCGGAGCGGTCTCGCTGGCCGCGGCCGCCCGGTTCACCGCGCAGGTGATGGCCCGCAGCGAGGCCGCCGTGGTGTTGGGATCGATGCCGGCGCCCCAGAACACCTGCCCATCCACCTGGCACTCCACGTACGCGGCGGCGCGGGCGTCACCGCCGGTGGACAGCGAGTGCTGCGAGTAGTCCACCACCTGCACGTCCGTACCGGCCCGGCGCAGTGCGTCCAGGTAGGCCATGACCGGCCCGTTGCCGTGGCCCTCCAGGATCTGCTGCGCCCCGCGCAGGGTCACCGAGGCCCGCAGCGCCACCTGCCCGTCGTCGCCGGTGCGCATGTCGGCGTCGTGGAACTCCAGCGGTCCGGTGCGCTCCAGGTACTCCGCGTCGAAGCACTCCTTGATGGCGTCCGGCGTCATCTCGCCACCCTGGCTGTCGGTGCGCTGCTGCACGGCGCGGGAGAACTCGATCTGCATGCGCCGCGGCAACTGCAGGGAGTGCTCGGTGCGCAGCACGTAGGCCACGCCACCCTTGCCGGACTGGCTGTTCACCCGGATCACCGCGTCGTAGCTGCGGCCCACGTCGCGCGGGTCCACCGGCAGGTAAGGCACCGCCCACGGGTGCTGGTCCACCGGCACGCCCGCCGCGGCGGCCTCGGCCTCCAGGGCGGTGAACCCCTTGTTGATGGCGTCCTGGTGCGATCCGCTGAACGCGGTGAACACCAGGTCGCCGCCGTAGGGGTGGCGCTCGGCCACCGGCAGCTGGTTGCAGCGCTCCACCGTGGCCCGGATGCGGGGCATGTCCGAGAAGTCGACCTCCGGGTCCACCCCCTGGCTGAACAGGTTCATGCCCAGGGTCACCAGGCAGACGTTGCCCGTGCGCTCGCCGTTGCCGAACAGGCAGCCCTCGATGCGGTCCGCGCCGGCCAGGAAGCCCAGCTCGGCGGCGGCCACGGCCGTACCGCGGTCGTTGTGCGGGTGCAGGCTCAGCACCACGTCCTCGCGGTGGTCCAGGTGGCGGCTCATCCACTCGATCGAGTCGGCGTACACGTTGGGCGTCGACTCCTCCACCGTGGCCGGCAGGTTGACGATCAGCGGCTTCTCCGGCGTCGGCACCAGCACCGTCATCACCGCGTTGCACACGCGGACCGCGAACTCCAGCTCGGTGCCGGTGTAGCTCTCCGGGGAGTACTCGTAGGTCACCTCGGTGCCCTCGGGCAGGCGCGCCTCGGCCTCCTTGCACCAGCGGGCGCCCTGCAGGGCGATGTCCACCACCTCGTCCTGGGTGGCGCCGAAGACCACGCGGCGTTGCAGGGTGGAGGTGGAGTTGTACAGGTGCACGATGGCGTTGTGGGCGCCGCTGATGGCCTCGTAGGTGCGGTCGATGAGGTGCTTGCGCGCCTGCACCAGCACCTGGATGCGCACGTCGGCGGGCACCAGGTCGTTCTCGATGATGTGGCGCACGAAGTCGAAGTCGGTCTGGCTGGCCGCGGGGAAGCCGACCTCGATCTCCTTGTAGCCCATCTCCACCAGCAGCTGGAACATCTCCAGCTTGCGCTCCGGGCTCATCGGGTCGATCAGGGCCTGGTTGCCGTCGCGCAGGTCCACCGCGCACCAGCGGGGCGCACGGGTGGCGCGGCGGTCCGGCCAGGTGCGGTCCGGCAGGTGCACGGCCGGGGCGGGGGAGTAGCGGCGGTGCGGCATGGCGCTGGGCCGCTGCGGCCACCGGGCCTCCACGGCCTCGCGGGAGGGGGTGGTCACCGTGCCGCGCGTGGTGGGCCGGTGGGTGGGGCGGCGCGCCTCGTGGGCGTCGATCTCCTCGGCGTGGTCCAGGGTGACCGCGATGGCGTCCTTGCCCTCGGCCAGACGGCGGGCCACGTGGTCGTCCACCTCGAAGGTGGTGCTCACCGCCCCGCAGGTGACGGTGCGGGCGGGCAGGTCGACGGTGACCTCGCGGCCGGGCTCGGCCTCCAGCTCCGCCCAGATCGCCTCGACCTCGGCCGGCGCGACGACGGCGGCCAGCAGGCCCTGGTTGCCGGCGTTGGCGCGGAAGATGTCGCCGAAGCGGGGGGCAAGCACGACGCGGATGCCGTACTGCATCAGCGCCCAGACGGCGTGCTCGCGGGAGGAGCCCGTGCCGAAGTCCTCGCCGGCCACCAGCACGGAGCCCTCTCGGTAGCCCTCACGGTTCATGACGAACTGCGGGTCCTCGCGCCAGCGGGCGAACAGGCCCTCCTCGAAGCCGTCGCGGCGCACGCGCTTGAGGTAGGTGGCGGGGATGATCTGGTCGGTGTCCACGTTGCTGCGACGCAGGGGGATGCCGGCGCCGGTGTGGGTGGTGAAGGTCTGCATGGCGGATCTCCTCCTCAGGCGGTCAGGTCGGCGGGGGCGGCGAAGTGGCCGGCCACGGCGGTGGCGGCGGCGACGCCGGGGGAGACCAGGTGGGTGCGACTGCGGGCCCCCTGGCGTCCCTCGAAGTTGCGGTTGGAGGTGGAGGCGCAGCGCTCGCCGGGTGCGAGGGTGTCGGGGTTCATCCCCAGGCACATCGAGCACCCGGCCAGGCGCCACTCGCCCCCGGCCTCGGTGATGACGCGGTCCAGGCCCTCGGCCTCGGCCTGCAGGCGCACCCGGGTGGAGCCGGGCACCACCAGCATCCGCACGCCGTCGGCCACTCGGCGCCCGCGCAGCACGTCGGTCACGGCGCGCAGGTCCTCCATGCGTCCGTTGGTGCAGCTGCCCACGAACACCGCGTCCACGGGTACCTCGCGCACCGGGGTGCCGGGCTGCAGGTCCATGTAGGCCAGGGCGTCGGCGGCGGCCTCGCGGGCGGCGCCCTCGAAGGCCGCCGGGTCCGGCACGGCCTGGTCCAGCGCCACGGACTGGGCCGGGTTGGTGCCCCAGGTGACCTGCGGGGAGACCTCGGAGGCGTCCACGTGCACCACGGTGTCAAAGGTGGCGCCCTCGTCGGTGCGCAGCCGGGCCCAGTCGGCCACGGCGTCCTCCCACGCGGCGCCGGCGGGGGCGTGCTCGCGGCCGCGCACCCAGTCCAAGGTGGTCTCGTCCGGCGCGATGATGCCGGCGCGCGCCCCGGCCTCGATGGACATGTTGCACACCGTCATGCGGCCCTCCATGGAGAGCGCCTCGATGGCCGGGCCCCGGTACTCGATGACGTGGCCCTGGCCGCCGGCGGTGCCGATGCGGCCGATGATCGCCAGCACCAGGTCCTTGGCCGTCGCGCCGGCCGGCAGCTCGCCGGTGACCTCCACCGCCATCGTGCGGGGGCGGGTCAGCGGCAGCGTCTGGGTGGCCAGCACGTGCTCCACCTCGGATGTGCCGATGCCCATGGCCAGGGCGCCGAAGGCCCCGTGGGTGGAGGTGTGGCTGTCGCCGCAGACGATGGTCATGCCCGGCTGGGTCAGCCCCGTCTCGGGGCCGATGACGTGGACGATGCCCTGGCTGGTGGACCCGCGGCCGTGGTGGGTGATGCCGAACTCGGCGCAGTTGGCGCGCAGGGCGTCCAGCTGCTCGGCGCTGGTGGGGTCGGTGACCGGGCCGGCCTGGGTGGGGACGTTGTGGTCCTCGGTGGCCACGGTCAGGTCGGGGCGGCGGACGGTGCGTCCGGCGGCGCGCAGGCCGTCGAAGGCCTGGGGGCTGGTGACCTCGTGCACCAGGTGCAGGTCGATGTGCAGCAGGTCCGGTGCACCGTCGGTGCCGGCGCGGACGACGTGGTCGTCCCAGAGCTTGTCGGCCAGGGTGCGGGGGGGTGGTGGGGGTGTGCTCGCTCGTCACGGGGGCTCCTCGCTGGGTCTGTGCGTCCGGGGTGCACGACGACTCCGCAGCGAGGGGCCCGGACTAGAGGGCCTCGCTGCGGCAGCGAAGGAGGAGCGACACGAAGTGCATGGGCGGCACACTACCCACGGCTCGCGCCGACACAACAGCCTGTGAGGAAGCGCACAACACCGTGTGCGGGGCACCGGTCGTCCCCGTGCGGTGGAAGCATGCGCCCATGGCACACCACGACCTGGCGATCATCGGTGGCGACGGCATCGGTCCGGAGGTGAAGGAGCAGGCGCTCCGCGTGCTCGACCTCGCCGAGCAGCGGTTCGGCTTCACCACCACCCGCACCGAGTACCCCCTGGGCGCCCAGCACTACCGCGCCACCGGCGAGCTCCTCACCGACGAGCTGGCCGAGCGCATCCGGCAGCACGACGCCATCGTGTTCGGGGCCGTGGGGCACCCGGACCTTCCCTCGGGCGTGCTGGAGCGCGGCATCATCCTGGCCCTGCGCCGGGAGATGCGGCAGGCGGTCAACCTGCGCCCGGTGCGGCTCTACCCCGGCGTGACCAGCCCGATCGCGGGCCTGCGGCCCGAGGACTGCGACCTCGTGGTGGTGCGGGAGAACACCGAGGGGGCCTACGCCTCGGCCGGTTCCGCCGTGCACCGCGGCACCCCCGCGCACACGGCGGTGCAGGACGCCACCACCACCTGGTTCGCCACCGAGCGCGCCGTGGAGTACGCCTTCGCCCTGGCCGCCCAGCGCCGCCGCAAGGTGAGCCTCTGTCACAAGACCAACGTGCTCGTGGAGGCCGGGCGGCTGTGGCTCGACGTCATGGAGGCCGTGTCCGCGCGGTACCCCGACGTGGAGTGGGACTACGTGCACGTGGACGCCCTGTGCATGCACCTGCCCACCGACCCCAGCCGGTTCGACGTGGTGGTCACCGACAACCTCTTTGGCGACATCGTCACCGACCTGGGCGCGGTGGTGCAGGGCGGGCTCGGGGTGGCGGCCTCGGGCAACCTCACCCTGGACGGCTCGGCACCCAGCATGTTCGAGCCCGTGCACGGGTCCGCGCCGGACATCGCCGGGCAGGGGCTGGCCAACCCGGTCGGCGCCGTGTTCTCGCTGGCGCTGTGCCTGGCCCACCTGGGCGAGGGGGAGGCCGCCACCGCCGTGGAGCGCGCGGCCGTGCACGTCATCGGGCAGCTGCCAGCCCTGGCCAACCCGGCCATGGGGAAGTCCACGGCTCAGGTGGGCGATGCCGTGCTCGAGGCGCTGGAGTCCGGGGCCGGGGCGGACCTGCCAGAGAGGCTCATGCGGCAGATGGCGGCCCTGCGCGCCTGAACCGGCTCGCTCGCGTCGACGTGGGGCGCACCCCGGGAATCCGGGTGCGCCCCCTCCTGTCTGGCGACCTGACGACGATCGGTCCGGCAGCGGGCGCGAAATCGTGACCAAACTGTTACCGGAATGAGCGGTTGGCGACTGTTGCATGAGTCGATCGGGGCGATCGGGGCGATCGGGGCGATCGCCCCGGCATCCACACACAGAAGGGGGCGTGATTCGTCATGCTCAAGAAGATCATCTCCGCCACCGTCGTCGCGGCGGCCCTCGTGTCGGGCCCCGTGGCTGCGTCCGCGGACCTGAAGCTCTACAAGGACGTGAACTACCAGGGACTGCTGGGCACGCGGTCCACCACGGGCTCGTGGAACATGTCGACGGTGGCCAACGACGAGCTCAGCTCGATGAAGAACGAGACGCGCTGGGGCGTGGCGTTCTGGCACGACATCAACCGTTCAGGCAAGTGCTGGCAGTCGGGGCCCTACACGTACGACCCGGGCTTCTCGTGGAGAGACAACGACGAGGTGTCCTCCTACGCCCTCGGTCGGGGCTGCTGACACCCATCAACCGGTGAGGTGGCGCTGCCCTCGGGGTGGCGCCACCTCCGTGTCCAAGGAGGACGAACAGTGATCGACGTGGAACGGCTTGAGAAGTCGTTCGTCTCCCCGGGGGAGACGGTGCGGGTTCTGGACGGCGTCACCTTTTCGGTGGAGTCAGGGGAGTGTGTGGCCCTGACGGGTGCCAGCGGGTCGGGCAAGAGCACCCTGTTGAACATCTTGGCCGGTCTGGAGCAGGCCGACGCCGGCAGTGCCCGGGTGGCGGGGGTGGACGTGGTGGCGGCGTCCGAGGCCGATCGGGCCCGGATGCGGTTGGAGAAGGTGGGACTGGTCTTCCAGGACCACAACCTGGTGCCGGACTTCACCGTGCTGGAGAACGTGGAGGTGGTGCTGCGGGCCCGGGGCATGGACGGGCGCGCTGCTCGACGTGCGGCCCTGGACGCCTTGGACCGGGTGAGTGTGGCCGACCTGGCCGGCCGGGTGCCGGCCCGGATCTCCGGTGGTCAGGCCCAGCGGGTAGGCATCGCGCGGGCCATCGCCGGGGGCAAGCAGGTGGTGCTGGCCGACGAACCCACCGGTTCGCTGGACAGCCGCACCACCGAATCCGTCTTCGAGTTGCTGGCCGACCTGGCCCGTGACGGGGCCGCGGTGGTGGTCTGCACCCACGACCTCTCCGTGCGTGACCACGTGTCCCGTGAGTACCACCTGGTGGACGGGAGCTTCCGGTGAACGGCGCCGTGGGGGCACTCGTACCCCTGCTGTTGCGCACCCGCTCCTTCCGTGCGGCGATGGTGCCGTTGCTGGTCGCGGCACTCCTGGGGTGGACGGCCTACCTCTCTCTGGAGGCCCGCCACCTGAGTCCGGACCAGAAGGTCACGGCTGCCCTGGGCGGCAGCGACGGGGCCACCACCGTGCCGGCCCTGCTCGACCCCGGCCAGGCCGGTCCAGACCTCCCCGTGACCCTCCGCGGCGTGCACGTCGACGCGGTGCGCATCCTCTCCGTCATCGACCTCGAAACCCCCGCCGGTCAGCAGGGGTTCACCTACCAGGAACAACCCCTGCCCAACGCGTCCATCGAGGGTGTCCTCGAGCTGCGCGAGGGACGGTGGCCCGCTCGACCGGGTGAGGTGGTGGTCAGTGCGGCCTCCGGGCTGCGGGTCGGTGACCGGCTGTCGGCTGTTCACGGCAAGCTGAACCTCACCCCGGTGGGTGTGGTCAGCCCGGTCTGGGAACGCACGGCACCTCTGGTGGTGGCCGCTCCGGGAACGTGGGCCCGCTGGAAGGTGACACCGCAGGAGGCGCAGGAGTCCGGCCTGCAGGGCTACCGCGAGGTCTTCTGGAGCAGCTCCGACCCCGCCGGTGCGGTGACGAGGCTCGATCGCCACGTGGAGTCCGGCGAGCTCGACCCGTCCCACACGGCTGCGGAGGTCCGGGCCCAGGCCACGGCCTTCAGTGGCCGGGCCTGGCTGGAACGGCGGCTCCCGGCTGTCCTGGCCGTCTGGATGGGTGCCCTCGCCACCGGCGGGCTCCTGCTCCGTGCGGTACGCCGCACCACCCTCCCGTTGCGCCGGGTGGGGCTCCCCACCAGGGACCTGCACAGGGCGACGGTGCTGGCCGCCGGACTGGCGACCGGTGTGGTACTCGTGGTGGCGTGGCTCGGGGCCCTGGCCGCCACAGCCGTGGTGCGGACCACCGTGCTGGCGGACGGGGACGCGCCGCTGCCCCCGTTCCGGTGGTGGGGCCCTCCCCTCTGGATCGGTGCGCTCACGGCTGCCTTCGTGGTGCTGGTGCTGGCGGCCCTGCCGGTGGAGCAGCGTCGTCGCAGGAGCCGGCGTCGTGCCCTCTCGGCGCGTGTTATGGCCGTCGCCGGTGCCGCTCTGTGCGCCTTGGCGCTCGTGGGGACCCTGCAGGGCAAGGGGTTCACTGGCATCCTGCTGGTGCTGGCGGCCAGCTGCCTGGGCACTGCCCTGCTCGCCGGTGCCGCACTCGGGCTCGTGCGGGCTACCGGACCCGTGGGTTCCGGCCTGCTGGCCCGCCGGCTGGTCGCGCGGCAGGCCGTAGGGCTCACGAGTCTGGTCGTGGTGGTCGCCCTGCTCAGCGGTGTGGTCGGTTCGACCTTCGCCGTCGCCGCCGGGCTGATCACCCACCTCAACGCGAGCAGCAGCACCGGCATGCCCCCGGGCATGGCGGCTATCAGGCCTCTCGAGCCGGGTGAGCGCCCGCCTGAGGACCTTGCCGGGCAGTTCCGGCAGGATCTCGGGCTCGGGGAGCCGGTGACGGTGTGGTATGGCTTCACGCCTGGCGAGGAGGGTCGTGAGGTGCCGTGGTGGGCCGTGGCGCAGGTGGCGGACGCAGAGAGACTGTTCGGGGATCTCACACCGGACCAGGAGAAGGCACTGGCCTCCCGGGCGGGTCTGCCGGTGGTGACGGACGCGTCGGACGCCCACGGCCCCGTGCTGGTGGTCGGTCAGAACCTGAAGTGGCTCCAGGCCGTGAAACTCGGTGAACCGAAGAGCTCGGCGGACACCGAGGTGCTGTGGGTGCACAGCGGCCTCACCCCCGAACAGGACCGGCAGGCGGCGCACTGGGCCGAGGATCACGGGAGGTCGCCGTACGCCGTGTGGGCCACTCATGTCGCCGATCCCATCCCCATCGCTACAGGGGTGCAGCTGGCGGCGGGCGCGTTCACGCTGCTCACGATGTTGGTCTGTGGACTGGGCATGCGTGGGCTGGTGCACAGCCTCATGCCCCTGCTCGCAGGTCTCCGGGCCAGTGGGCTGGGTGCCCGGTGGCTGCGCGCAGCCGTGCTGCAGGTGGCCCTCCTCGTGGGGTGCGTGGCTGCGGCAGGTGGGCTGGCCGGGGTCCTGCTCTCCGTGGCCGGGGCCAACCCGCTGGTGAACCACACGATCTCCCTGGGCAGCTTGCCATGGCTGGCCCTGGGGCTGGTGGTGGTGGGCGGCCCGCTGGGTGCCGTGCTGGGCGGGCTGCTCGCCAGCCGACGGGTCCGGGTGCAGGAGCGGCGCGCCTGAGTCGGCCCGCACGCTCTGACGTGGGGCGCGCCCGGGGAATCCGGGTGCGCCCCACGTCGTTGTGCGTGTACGGTTCAGCGTCCCCCGACCGGGGGAGCGGTGCGCCGGCTGGATGCGGCGCGCCGACGGCATCGACGCACCACGCACGCCACGGGAGGAGGAACGATGGCCGCCAAGAAGAAGGTCAAGGACGACCCGCGCAACAAGGTCATCGCGACCAACCGCAAGGCGCGGCACGACTACGTCATCGAGGACACCTACGAGGCGGGTCTGGCCCTGCTGGGCACCGAGGTGAAGTCCCTGCGCATGGGGCGCGCCTCCCTGGTGGAGGGCTTCGTCAACGAGCTCCGCGGCGAGCTGTGGCTGGAGAACGTGCACGTGCCGGAGTACCTCAACGGTTCGTGGACCAACCACGCCGCGCGTCGGCGTCGCAAGCTGCTGCTGCACCGCCACGAGATGGACAAGCTCATCAGCCGCTCCAGCGAGGCGGGGCACACCATCGTGCCGCTGCAGCTGTACTTCAAGGACGGCCGGGTCAAGGTGGAGATCGCCCTGGCCAAGGGCAAGAAGCAGTACGACAAGCGCCACGCCCTGCGCGAGAAGCAGGACGAGCGCGAGAAGCAGGCCCAGATGAGCCTGCGCTACCGGATGCAGCGCGGACGCTGAGCCCCGCGCGCCCCGGGCGGCCGGGAATGCGCTGGCCGGCCCCCACGTTGGACCGGTACGATGCACGACACCCGCCTCGGCGGGGAGTTCCTTGACAACTCCACAGCGACGACGTGACCCCATGGGGATGATCGGTTTCGACGTCGATCATGGTTCCAGGGGAAGCGGGCCGAGAAGGCAAGGTCATCTCGTAAACGTTCCTTGCACACCAATAGGTGCCAATTCCAAGCGCACCGACTTCGCCCTCGCCGCCTGAGCGAGCCCGAAGTCTGTCAGCCTGAGCTAGTTCCCGACTCAGTGCCTGGCATCAGCTAGGGGACTTGCTGCGCAGCATCGCCGAGGTGTTGCGCGGGACTCCAACTCGGCTGGGCCTGTCGGAGGACGTGTGCGTGCGAGCTCCGGGGCCGAGAAAAGCCACAGCGCACTGCGCCCGGAGAAGCCCTGGTTGTGTGACGACGGACGCGGGTTCGATTCCCGCCATCTCCACCACCAGTGTCACGTCATCGATGTGGGGCAGGAGCCAGCGAAGGCCGCCACCGGTTCGTCCGGGGCGGCCTTCGTCATGCGTGGGGGAAGGTGTGTCCGGGAAGCGGCTCAGGCCTGTCCGGCGGTGTCGCCCTCGATCCCATAGAGGCGGCGCTGGGTGCGGGCGATGTCGGCCGTGACGTCCTCCCGGCGCAGGGCGCACAGGGTGTCCACGGTCGAGCGGAGCGTCGCGGCGACCTCGGCGGCCGCCGACGCTCCCAGCTCGGTGGGCCCATCGGGGGCCCGGCCGAGGCGGCGGGGCGCCGTGGGCAGGTCGGTCTCCAGGAGCAGCCGGTCGGCGGGCACCTGCCGCACGTACGCCCGGCCCTTCTTGGTGCCCAGCATGGCCGGGTGCACGGAGACGCAGCCGCCCATCCGCACGAGGCGGGTCAGGTCGTCGCTCGTGCCGCCGAAGCGGTGGAACACCGGGACCACCCGCTCGCCGCCGTCGCCGTGTCCCTCCAACAGGTCGAGCACCACGTCGGCCGACCGCACGGCGTGCACGGACAGCACGTACGGCTCCGGGGTGTCCGCGGCGGCCCGGTGCACGGCGTCCAGGACGGCGGCCAGGACGCGCACCTGCCGGTCCCGGGGCACGGCCTCTGCGCGCCGTGGGCTGAGGTCGAGACCGATCTCGCCGACGAACCGCGTGCTGCGCACGGCCCGCTCGAGGACGGCCAGCTCGGCGTCCGCGTGGTCGTCCTCGCCGATGAACCACGGGTGGAAGCCCACGGAGAGCAGCGCGTGCGGCTCCGGCCACTCGCCCGCCTCGGCGGCGAGTTCCCGATGGCCCGAGGGGATCAGCGTCTGCGCCACGACCCGCACGCCCCGCTCCCTCGTCCCGGCCAGAAAGACTCCTCGGGCCGAGGGTGGGAGGAAGTCCAGGTGGTGGTGGGTGTCCAGCAGCACCCCGGCCCCCTCGACGGGGGCGGCGGCGCCGGTCCCGGCCGAGGGATCAGGCCCCACGAGCGACCCACCGCGGCGGCTCGACCATCGCCTCCAGCCCGGCCAACCGCCGGATCGCCAGCCCCGCCAGCATCTGCCCCATGATCGGCGGCTGGTAGCTCATCGACCCCAGGGTCTGCGCCTTCGTGCGGCCCGGGCCGGCCACCTGGACCGGGCGCTCGTCGGAGAAGAGCACCTCCAGTCCGGTGATCCCGCGGCGCCGGCACTCCCGGCGGATGACCTGCGACATCGGGCAGTTGCGCGTGTCCTGCACCTCGGCGAAGGCCAACCGGGTCGGGTCCAGTTTGTTGGCCGCCCCCATCGACGACAGCAGCGGCAGCCCCCGCTCGGCGCACCACTGGGCGATGGCCAGCTTCTGGGAGATGGTGTCAATGCAGTCGATGACGTAGTCGGGCCGCGGCAGGGGGTCCAGGTCCTCGGCCACGCGCTCGGGGCTGATGTACAGCTGCCGGGGCACCACACGGCAGTCCGGGTTGATGTCGGCGACCATCTCGGCCATCACCTCGGCCTTGACCCGCCCGATCGTCGAGACGAGGGCCACCGTCTGCCGGTTGATGTTGCTCGGCTCCACCACGTCCTCGTCGAGCACCACCAGCGAGCCCACCCCACCGCGAGCCAGTGCCGCTGCGCAGCTCGACCCCACGCCGCCGAGCCCCAGCACCAGCACGGTGGCCTCCTGCAGGCGCTCCAGCCCGTCGTCACCGAGCACCAGGCGCAGTCGGGACAGACGCTCGTTCACCACCATCGTCACGGTTCCTCTCGTCGGTCGAGCGGCGCACACTGTAGAAGGCCGCCACCGGGGCGTCCGGGGCGGCCTTCGTGGTGCCTGGTGCGGGGGAGGGGTCAGTCCTGCCCGATGACGGTGGTGCCCTGCTCCTCGACGGCGTGGCGCATCTCCTCGAGGTCGGCCTCGGCGAAGAGGTGCACGAGCTTCTCGAGGTTCTCCTCGGTGTGCGTGCCCGAGTCCAGGTGCAGCAGCATGCCCTCACGGAAGACCACCGTGGTGGGCACCTGGGTGACCCCGCTGGAGGCGAAGACCTCGGGGGCCGACTCGCGGGTCACCCGGAAGAACGAGGCCTGCCCCTGCAGGCGGCCGGCCACGGTCTCCACGACCTCGCCGTAGGAACCGCACGACGCGCAGAAGTCGTCGGAGAGGATCACGATCGCGACGTCCGCGGAGGTGAGGGCGCTCTCGAAGGTCTCGTCCGTGAGGGTGGTCACTGTCATGCCGGCCACAGTAGCGGACGGATTTGGCCGTACGCCGCCGGTTCGGGGTGATCCTCGCAACGTCCGTGCGCGGCGACTACCCGCCGGGGCCCGCGGCGGGTGTCCATGGGCCACAATGGGGAACATGAGTGCTGTGCCTTCGGCGTCCAATGCCCTGACCATCCGCCTGTCCGCCCCTGCGCGAGCGACCACCATCGGCGAGCTGACCAGCGCCGTCGCCGAGGCCGGTGGCATGACCACGGCCCTGGACATCAGCGACTCCACCCCGGAGGCGCTCACCATCGACCTCACGGTGGCCGGCACCAGCACCGACCACAACGACGAGATCATCCATGCCCTGCAGGGCGTGCGGGGCGTGGAGATCGAGCGCATCTCGGACCGCACCTTCCTGGCGCACCTCGGCGGCAAGATCACCGTCGAGCCCAAGCACCCCATCCGCAACCGCGACGACCTCTCGCTGGTCTACACCCCCGGTGTGGCCCGCGTCTGCCAGGCCATCGCCAAGCGCCCGGAGGACGCCCGGCGCCTCACCATCAAGCGCAACACCGTGGCCGTGGTCACCGACGGCACCGCCGTGCTGGGCCTGGGCAACATCGGCCCGCTGGCCGCGATGCCGGTGATGGAGGGCAAGGCCGCCCTGTTCAAGCGCTTCGCCGACGTGGACGCCTTCCCCATCTGCCTGGACGCGCAGGGGGTGGACGAGATCGTGGCGCACGTGAAGGCCATCGCCCCGACCTTCGCCGGCATCAACCTGGAGGACATCTCGGCACCCCGCTGCTTCGAGATCGAGCGCCGCCTGCGCGAGGAGCTCGACATCCCGGTCTTCCACGACGACCAGCACGGAACCGCCATCGTGCTGGTGGCCGCGCTCACCAACGCCCTGCGCGTGGTGGACAAGAAGATCGAGGACGTGCAGATCGTGCAGTCCGGTGCCGGCGCGGCCGGCACGGCGATCATGCGCCTGCTCATGAAGGCCGGCGCCAAGCACGTGACGGTGGCCGACATCAACGGCATCGTGAACCCCGAGCGCGACGACATCAGGAACGGTGACGACGAGCAGCTCAAGTGGATCGCCGACCACACCAACCCGGAGCGCCACCGCGGCACCCTCAAGGACGCCCTCAAGGGGGCGGACGTGTTCATCGGCGTCTCCGCGGGCAACATCCTCACCGGCGACGACATCGCCACCATGAACGACGACGCCGTCGTGTTCGCGATGGCCAACCCGACCCCCGAGGTCGACCCGCACGAGGCCGCCAAGCACGCCACCGTGGTGGCCACCGGCCGCAGCGACTTCGCCAACCAGATCAACAACGTGCTCGTGTTCCCGGGCGTCTTCCGCGGCCTTCTGGACGCCCGCAGCGAGGTCGTCACCGACGACCTGATGCTGGCGGCCGCCCAGGCGCTGGCCGACGTGGTGACCCCCGACGAGCTCAACCCGACCTACATCATCCCGAGCGTCTTCCACAAGGACGTCTCGAAGGTGGTGGCCGAGGCCGTGAGCCGTGCCGTCGAGGCCGACGAGCGCGCCCAGGCCCCCGGCCCCAAGACGGAAGCGATTGCCCTCATGAACATCCCCACCCGCACTGGCTCGCAGCGAGTCGACCACTGATGCCGAGCAACGGTTCCCGCCGCACCGGAGCCAAGCAGCGCTGGACCAGCTCCCAGAAGGCCCAGGCGAAGGCCAAGCGCATCCTCAAGGAGGACGCGAAGGCCGCCAAGAAGGCGACCAAGAAGAAGCTGGACCGCAAGCGCGCCCAGCGCGACGCCGAGGCCGCCGAGTGGCGTGAGGACCGGCGGGGCGGGTTCGACCGGCGTGACGAGCGTCGTGACGGCCGCCGCGGCGCGCACCGCGAGGACCGCGGGGGGAACCGTTTCGAGCGGGACGAGCGTCGTGATGGTTTTCGTGGTCGCGACGACCGTGGGGGCGACCGCCGCTTCGGGCGGGACGACCGGCGCGACGACCGGGGTGGTCGCTACCAGCGGCGCGAGGACGACCGCTTCCAGCGTGACGACTGCCGCGGTGGCTTCCGCGACCGCGACGACCGCCGCGGTGGGTACGACCGCGACGACCGCCGCAGCGGGCCGCGTCACGAGCACCCGCGCCGCGACCAGCAGCGTGGTGC
>NZ_KV824451.1:892-7437 GCF_001816045.1 Kytococcus sp. HMSC28H12 | reverse complement strand
CCGGCCGGCCGACGCCCCCACCCCTCGCGGCGCGAGCTCGCGAGGAGAGGGCATGACCACCCACACCGCCGGCCCCGGCACCCCCGCCCAGCCCACCCTGGACGGCACCCCCACCACCTCCCGCCACCCGATGCGCGTCGTCAAGCGCAGCGGTGAGCACGAGGAGGTCGACCTGGCCAAGATCGTCACCGCCATCGAGCGCTGCACCGACGGCCTGCCCGAGGTAGACCCCATGCGCGTGGCCACCCGCACCATCGCCGGCCTCTACGACGGCGCCACCACCGCCGAACTGGACAAGCTCGCCATCGCCACCGCTGCGGAGATGACCGCCACCGAGCCGCAGTACTCCCGCCTGGCCGGACGGCTGCTGGCCGGCACCATCGACAAGGAGGTGCGCGGCCAGGGCATCGCCACCTTCAGCCAGGCCGTGCGTACCGGCCACGAGCAGGGCCTCATCGGCGACGTGACCGCCGCCTTCGTCGCCGAGCACGCCAGCCTCCTGGACGATGCCGTGCACCGCGCTCAAGCCGCCCACGCCGACTGGCGCTTCGACTACTTCGGCCTGCGCACCGTGTACGACCGCTACCTGCTGCGCCACCCCCTCACGCGGGCGGTCATCGAGTCGCCCCAGTACTGGCTGATGCGCGTGGCCGCCGGGCTCTCGCGCACCGCGCCGGAGGCGGTGGAGTTCTACGAGCTGCTCTCCTCCCTGGCCTACCTGCCCAGCTCGCCGACCCTGTTCAACTCCGGCCCCCGCCACACGCAGATGTCCAGCTGCTACCTCATCGACTCCCCGCGCGACGACCTCGACTCCATCTACGAGCGCTACCACCAGGTGGCCAAGCTCTCGAAGTTCGCCGGCGGCATCGGCCTGGCCTTCTCCCGCATCCGCTCCCGCGGGGCGCTGATCCGCGGCACCAACGGCCACTCCAACGGCATCGTGCCGTGGCTGCGCACGTTGGACTCCTCGGTGGCGGCGGTCAACCAGGGCGGCCGGCGCAAGGGTGCGGCGTGCATCTACCTCGAGCCGTGGCACCCGGACGTCGAGGAGTTCCTCGAGCTGCGCGACAACACCGGCGAGGACGCCCGCCGCACGCACAACCTCAACCTGGCCCACTGGATCCCCGACGAGTTCATGCGCCGTGTGGAGGCTGATGGGGAGTGGTCCCTCATCGACCCCGATGCCGTGCCGGAGCTGCCCGACCTGTGGGGCCCGGCCTTCGACGCCGCCTACCGCGCCGCCGAGGAGCGCGGTGACGTGGTGCGCACCGTCTCGGCGCGCTACCTCTACGGACGCATGATGCGGACCCTGGCCCAGACCGGCCAGGGGTGGATGACCTTCAAGGACGCCTCCAACCGGGCGTGCAACCAGACCAGCGACGACCAGACGCCGCGGGTGGCCGCCGACGGCACCGTCCAGCCGGCCCCGGTGGTGCACCTGAGCAACCTGTGCACCGAGATCATCGAGGTCACCAGCAACGACGAGACCGCCGTGTGCAACCTGGGGTCGGTGAACCTCGCCCAGCACCTCCGATGGAGTGACGGCACCACGGGTGCCCGCCCGCAGGACGCCGCCGCACGCGCGGTCGGCGTGGACGAGGAGAAGCTGCGCGCCACGGTGCGGCTGGCGGTCACCTACCTGGACCGCGTCATCGACATCAACTACTACCCCTCCGAGCAGGCGGCGGCGTCCAACCCGCGCTGGCGCCCCATCGGCCTGGGCTCGATGGGTTTGCAGGACGTGTTCTTCGCCCTGCGGATGCCGTTCGACTCGCCGGAGGCGCGCGAGCTGAGCACCCGGATCGCCGAGGAGATCCAGCTCTCCGCGCTGGAACGCTCGGCCGAGCTCGCCGAGCAGCTCGGGGCACACCCGAGCTTCGACGAGACGCGGGCTGCGAAGGGCCAGCTGCAGCACGACCTGTACGGGGTGACCCCCACGCAGACCGAGCGGTGGGCGGCGGTGCGCGCCCGCATCGCCGAGCACGGCCTGCGCAACTCGCTGATGATCGCCATCGCGCCCACGGCGACGATCGCCAGCATCGCCGGCTGCTACGAGTGCATCGAGCCGCAGGTGAGCAACCTGTTCAAGCGCGAGACGCTCTCGGGGGAGTTCATGCAGGTGAACACCGCGCTGGTGGACGAGCTGAAGTCCCTGGGTCTGTGGACCGACACGGTGCGCGAGAAGCTCAAGGCCGACAACGGGTCGGTGGCCGGCATCGCCGACCTGCCGGAGGAGGCCCGGCGGCTGTTCCGCACCGCGTGGGAGCTGCCGCAGAAGGCGCTCATCGAGATGGCCGCGGCCCGCCAGGCGTACGTGGACCAGAGCCAGAGCCTGAACCTGTTCATGGAGAGCCCCCACATCGGCAAGCTGAGCTCGATGTACCTGTACGCGTGGAAGGCCGGGCTGAAGACCACGTACTACCTGCGCAGCCGGCCGGCCACCCGCATCCAGCAGGCCACCGTGTCCGGTGTGCGTGCCGGCGCGAGCTGGGGCGCCGCGACGGGTGCCCCGGGCGCCAGCCAGCCCACGGCCCCTGGTGCGCCGGGCGTGGTCGGCGGGCTCACCGCATCGGAGCCGGTGCGGACCTTCACCGATGCCGAGGCGCTCGCCTGCTCGCTGGAGAACCCCGAGGCCTGTGAGGCCTGCGAGTAAGGCACCCGCGCACCCCACCCCCCGCGCACCCCACCCCCCCACGTTGAGTCGTCGTTCTCCGGGGTCCGGAGGGCTGATTCACCCCGAGGAACGACGACTCAACATCGATGAGGAGACTCCCGTGACCCAGCCGACCGACCCGACCAACCAGACCGTCACCAAGAACCAGGCCGCCGCCACCCACACCGACCACGTGGAGGCCGACCTGCACGACGCCGTGGCCCAGGGCTCCCGCCTGCTCGACCCCGGCATGTCGCTCACCCTGCGGCCGATGCGCTACCCGCAGTTCTACGAGATGTTCCGCGACGCCATCAAGAACACGTGGACGGTCGAGGAGATCGACCTCCACAGCGACCTGTCGGACCTGCACACCAAGCTGACCCCCGCCGAGCGCCACCTCGTGAGCCGCCTGGTGGCCTTCTTCGCCACCGGCGACACGATCGTGGCCAACAACCTGGTGCTCAACCTGTACCAGCACGTCAACTCCCCGGAGGCGCGCCTGTACCTCAGCCGGCAGCTGTTCGAGGAGGGCGTCCACATCCAGTTCTACCTGACCCTGCTCGACACCTACGTCCCGGACGAGGCCGAGCGCTTCGAGGCCTTCGCCGCCGTGGAGAACATCCCCTCCATCCGCAAGAAGGCCGAGTTCTGCTTCCGGTGGATCGACTCCATCCAGGACCTGGACCGCCTGGAGACCAAGGAGCAGCGCCGCCAGTTCCTGCTGAACCTCATCTGCTTCGGCACCTGCATCGAGGGCCTGTTCTTCTACGGCGCGTTCGCCTACGTGTACTTCCTGCGCAGCCGGGGTCTGCTCAACGGTCTCGCCTCGGGCACCAACTGGGTGTTCCGCGACGAGTCGATGCACATGGCCTTCGCCTTCGAGGTGGTGGAGACCGTGCGCACCGAGGAGCCCGACCTGTTCGATGCGGAGATGGCCGGCCAGGTGCGGCAGATGCTCATGGAGGCCGTCGACGCGGAGGCGCAGTTCGCCGAGGACCTGCTGGGTGGCGGCGTGGCCGGGCTGTCGGTGGCCGACATGCGCGCCTACCTGGAGAACGTGGCCGACCGCCGCGCCGTGCAGCTGGGCATGCCGGAGATCTACGGCACCAAGAACCCGTTGGCGTTCATGGAGCTCCAGGACGTGCAGGAGCTGAGCAACTTCTTCGAGCGCCGCGTGTCCGCGTACCAGGTGGGCGTGGAGGGCAGCGTCTCGTTCGACGAGGACTTCTGAGCCGCTGACTCAGAACCCGCACTGCCCGATGGGGGGGGTCGCCACGTGGCGACCACCCCCCATCGGCGTCGTGCCCGTCCAGGGGCCGGGCTGGACGCGCGTCAGACGCGGACCGGCTCCGGTGCCCGCAGCTGGTTGTCCTCGTCGTTGGTCTCGGACTCGTCGAAGCCGATGCCGCCGTAGGAGGCCGTGGGGACGGGGTCGGCGCTGGTCGCCTTGCCGGTGGCGCTGATCTGCAGCTGCAGCACGGAACCGGCCGGGATCGGCTGGTTGAGGGACCAGTCGGTGTCGAGGCCCGCGCTGTCGCGCCTGGTCTCCAGCGTGACCGGCTGGCCGTCGAGGGTCGCGGACTCGCACCGGAAGGTCTCGAAGTACTCCCCCCAGGTGTGGACGTTGCCATCATCCACGTAGGTGGAGTTGGCGAAGTAGTACACCGAGATGTCGGCGGGAACGGGGTTCGGGCCGTCACTGGTGACGGTGATCGTCGAGGGGTAGGCGATGTCGGCGGCGCCATCGCTGCACTCCACGCGCACGGTGTCGAAGGTGCCGGAGATGGCACCGTTCCACGGGGTCACCTCGCCGTATTTCACCTCCAGCACCCGGGTGTCGTTGGACGGGTCGGCGTCCGGCACCTGGGTTGCGATGTCGATCGTCATCGGCAGGTAGTCCTGCCGCACCTCGGTCACGCCGTCCTCGGGCATCTCGGAGAAGGCGATGTCCATGCTCGGACCCTCGTACTGCCCGGGCTCCACCGCAGCGATGACGGCGAACACGGCGGTCACCAGGTCACCATCCGTGGTGGTGGTCGGCTCGGAGAGCAGCGCCGGGTTGTAGTCCGTCAGGTCGCCCCACAGGCGCCGGTCCCAGGAGACGGTCAGGGTCACCCCGGTGGCGGGGGAGGCAGTGGTCCCGGTGTTCTCCAGCGTCCATACCCCGAGGTTGGCGCGGTTCCAGGCGTCCCGCTCGGGGGTGTACCAGGTGATCATCTGGCCCTTGTAGCTGGCTGCATTCAGGTCGTAGGTGGCCCCGCTGGCCGCGACCGCCGGAGCGGCGCCGGCGGCCAGGACGACCGGAGCGCTCCACGCTCCGGTCCTCACGAGGGTGCGACGGGTCAGGTTCATGGTTCCCCCTGGTGGGTCGACGACGAGTGCCGGATGCCCCCGGCGGCTCGATGTTAAAGCGATCCGGGAGTCCCGTGACCCGCCGACGGGCGGACCCCTGCGCGGTGTGCCTGCACCTTCGGTGGGGGCGGCCGCCACGGCGCTCAGCCGCGCGCCGATGTGCACCAGCGCGTTGCCGGCGTTGACCAGCGGCATCCCGGTGCGCCCCACCACCATCCCGTCGCGGTCGGCCTTGACCACGGCCAGGGCGCGCCCGAACGAGTTCCCCAGGCCCCCCAGGCGGTCACCCCGGGTGACCTCCTGGCCCAGGGCGCACTCCACCTGGAGGATGCCGGTGCGCCGCGCTCGCGGGCCGCCTGCCGCAGCGACCTGTCGCGGATCTGCGCGTGCAGCATCGCCGGCGCACCGAACGCGGTGGCCAACCGGCGGGTCAGGTCGTCGTCCAGGTCGGCCCGCACCCGTCGGATCACCTCCACGCCCACCACCTCGGCCCCGGTGACGGTGCGCGTCACCGGCAGCTCCACCTTCTGGGCACGCCCGGCACGCACCCGCACCGGCCCGATGCCGAAGCTCTCGCGGGCCACTCAGCGCCCCCGGTTGCGGCGGCGGTCGTGCACCGGACGGGTCACCTCCACCGCGTCGGCCTCGGACTCCTGCCAGGGGTTCACCCAGAAGGTCACCTGCTCGGTGCCGTCGGCGTCGGGCAGGGCGACGAGTTCCGCTCCACCGTGCACCGCGGCGGCAGCGTGGAGCCGGTCACCCTCGCCCCGGCCTACGAGGAGACCGCGGTGCGCGCCGCCCAGATCATGGGCCTGCGGGTGGCCGGCGTGGCCGAGCTGCTCGTGCACGCCGGCCACGAGCTGGTGGGCCGCACCCTGGCCGACTCCGGCCTCAGCGCAGGCTGAGGTCGTCCACGAGGAAGGACGTCTGGCCGCCGGAGTCCTCGGTGGCGGTGAGCTCCAGCACCACGGTCTGCCCCGCCCACCGGGCCAGGTCGGCGGTGCGGGTGGTGTAGGTGCTGCCGTGGTCGGCATTGGAGAAGGAGGCCACGGTGCCCAGCAGGCGGCCGTCGGTGCCCAGCACGCGCACCTGCATGCGGTCGTACGGCTGGGAGCGGTAGTACTCCGAGCTGTCCACGCGCAGGCGGAAGGCGAGCGTGGTGGCCCCCTGCGGCACGGTCACCCTCTGGCGCACGGTCTCGGTGCGGGCCTGCCCGTAGCCGCCGAGCCACAGCTTGGAGCTGCCGCTGGCCGCGGTGTACTGCGCGGAGTTGATGGTCCACGTGTCGCCGGTCCAGCCGGTGGTCCCGGCCTCGAAGTCGCCGTTGACGATGCCGCCGGTGGGCTGCGGGTCGGTCGTGGTGCCCCCGGCGGTGAGGGCGGTGGTGTCCAGCAGCAGGTTGGGCGAGCCGTAGGTGCCGCTGACCATGCCCTGGGTGGCGGTCTGCCGCAGGGCGGAGGCCACCTGCTGCACGGTGGCGGTGGGGTTCTTCTGCAGGTAGAGCGCCGCCGCGCCGGCCACGTGCGGGGCGGCCATGGAG
>NZ_KV824451.1:0-872 GCF_001816045.1 Kytococcus sp. HMSC28H12 | reverse complement strand
CCACGTGCGGGGCGGCCATGGAGGTGCCGCTCATGGTGGCCCAGCTGGCGTCGCCGGAGATGCCGGCCGAGAGCACGTTGCTGCCCGGGGCGAGCAGGTTGACGCACTGGCCGTAGTTGGAGAACCCGGAGAGCCGGTCGTACCGGTCGGTGGAGCCGACGGTGAACGCCCCGGAGGCACGCCCCGGCGAGGTGGAGCAGGCGTCGGCGGAGTAGTTGCCGGCGGCCACCACGGAGAGCACCCCGCTGGCGTTGAGGCGGTTGACGGCGGCGTCCACCGAGCTGTTGGCCGGGCCCTGGATGCTCAGGTTGGCCACCGACGGGCCGGAGTGGTTCTGCGCCACCCAGTCGATGCCGCCGATGATCCCCGCCCAGGAGCCCTGGTTGTCGCAGCCCAGCACCCGCACCGGCACGATGCTGACGTCCTTGGCCACGCCGTAGGTCTCGCCGCCGACGGTGCCGGCCACGTGGGTGCCGTGCCCGGCGCAGTCGTTGGTGCCCCAGCCGTCGTTGACGAAGGTCACGCCCTGGCGCACGCGGCCGGAGAAGTCCTGGTGGCTGGCCCGCACCCCGGTGTCGATGACGTAGGCCGTCACCCCGGCCCCGGTCTGCTGGAACGAGTAGGTCCCCGAGAGCGGCAGCCGGTCCTGGTCCACGCGGTCCAGGCCCCACGGGGCGTTGGCCTGCGTGCCACTGCCGGTCACCACGGCATCGGGCGCCACGCTGGCGATGCCGGGGGTGCGGCGCAGCTCCGCGGCCTCGGCGTCGGTGAGCTCCACGGTGTAGCCACCCACGCCGCGGAAGCGCTGGGAGACCTCCAGGCCGCGCCCGCGGGCACGGTCCGCCTGGCGGTCGGTGGCCCGGGCGACGGCG
>NZ_KV824450.1:0-2025 GCF_001816045.1 Kytococcus sp. HMSC28H12 | reverse complement strand
CGTGGGCGTGGCCGGCTCCTCGGGGGAGGGGAGTGCCCCGGGCGTCGCCGGGGGCGCCGGTTCGGCCGGGGCGCTCACGGGGGCCAGGAGGGAGAGGTCGAGGGGGTCGGGCGCGTCGCCGGCGTGGGCGTGGGCCGGCGTGGTGACCACCCCCAGGGTCATGGCCACCAGGGCGCCGCCGCCCCATGGCCCGAGGCGGTCCCGGAGCCGGCGCACTGCGGCGCCGGGACCACCCGGCAGCCCAGCGAGGGCCTCCAGGGCGAAGACGGCCGCCAGCCAGGCCACCACCACCGCCAGGGCCGTGCGCAGCACCCACGCAAGAGGCTCCGCCGGGTCGGGGGCGTTCCACACGCTGCTCGCCTGGGCCAGGGCCCGGTGCCCCACCGTCCACGCCGCGGCGCTGCACCCCAGGGCCACCCCCGCCGCCACCGCGTTCGCCGCGTCCCGCCGCAGCGCTCCCGGCCCACCCGCCGTCCGGTCGGTCCACTCCATCGTCGTCACCCGTCGTCGTGGGGGATTGCCCCCGTGAATGGTCGATGATGGCGAACATAGCCGTTTGGTGGGGTTTGGTGAAGGGTGATGTCGAAGGCTGTGGACAACGCTCGGGGTGTTCACCCGGCGCGCGTCGGTACGGTGGCCGCCATGACCTCGCGCTGGGACGACCTCTTCGCCGACCTCGAGGGGCAGATCGCCGCCCACCGTCGGGCGGAGCTCGAGGGCGAGGTGGCCGAGCGCGTGCGGGTGGAGCGGGCCCGCATCGGGCTCGGCGACCGGCTGGCGGCGCAGCTGGCGTCACGGGTCACGCTGCGCACCGTGGACGGTGGACGAGTGGACGGCACCCTGCGGGACGTCGGCGCCGACTGGGTGCGGCTGGGTCAGGGGCGCACCACGCTGCTGGTGCCGGTGGGCGCGGTGGTGACCGTCGCCGGGCTGGGGCCGCGCTCGCGGCCGGCCGAGGGCGACCCGGGGCGCCGCATCACGTGGGTGACGGTGCTCCGGGAGCTCTCCCGGGACCGGTTGCCGGTGCGGGTCTGCCTCACCACCGGCTACGTGATCGAGGGGCGCGTGGACCGCGTGATGTCCGACCACCTCGACCTGGCCGTGGGTCCGGACCCCCGGCAGCCGGCGGTGACCGAGACGGTGCCCTTCGCCGCGGTGTGCTGGGTGGGGGCCCGCGAGGACTGAGGGTCAGCCCTGGGGTGACTCCACCATCGCCCGGGTGGCGGCGTACTGGCGCTGGATGTACTTCTCCAGCTCGTCGAGCTCCACCCTCCACTGGCCACGTCCCCCCACCTTGATGGCGGGCAGCTCGCCGGAGCGCACCAGCGCGTAGGCCTGGCTCGCGGAGATGTCGAGGGTCTCGGCCACGTCGCTGAGGGCCATGAACCGCCGTGCCATCGCGTCTCCCGGGGTCGTCGGTGCGGGTGGTGGGGACCGGCCCTGTGGGTCCCGTCGTCCACAGGATCCGTGCGGATCCCTGACCGATCCGTGATGTGCCGTTCATCCTAGGACGGCACGGTCGGCGGCGGCGGAGTCCGTCCACAACAGGAGAGGTCGGTGGTGAGGGTGTTCGGCAGCAGCAGGCCGGTGTCCCAGGAGGAGACGGGGGCGACGGCGCCACGCAGTCCCGCGGCACAACGGCTGCGCAGGCCGCGGTGGACTGACGCGCGGCTGCTCGTGGGGACGGCCCTGGTCCTCACGGCCACGCTCACCGGTGCCTCCCTGCTGGGGCAGGACGACGGTCCGCGCCACTGGGTGGCCACCCGCGACCTGCCCACCGGGCACCAGCTGACCGCCGCGGACCTGCGCGCGGTCGACGGTGCCTCCCCGGAAGGCGTCTACCTCACCGGGGACCACCCGGTGGAGGGTGGTCAGGTGCTCCTCCACCCGGTGCGGGCGGGGGAGTTCGTGCCCGCCGAGGGCGTGGGGTCCGCCGGCGCGCTCGACCTGCGCCGCGTCTCCCTGGCCGTCTCGCCGGGCAGCGCCGCGATGCTGGCCCCCGGGACCCGGGTGGACCTCTGGGCC
>NZ_KV824449.1:2418-3548 GCF_001816045.1 Kytococcus sp. HMSC28H12 | reverse complement strand
GCAGGCCCGGCGGCTGGGGGCGGACGGGGTGGGGCTCAGGGGTTGCGGTAGTCGTGGGGTGTGGTGGTGTACCTCTGGCCCAGGAGGCTGGTCCAGTGGATGGTGCCGTCGGGGTGGGCTTGGGCGGTCCACTGTCGTTTTGTCTTGCGGGTGTGGCCCTTGCGGGAGAGGGACTGCAGGTTGTCCGGGGTGGTGGGGCCGCCGTGGTCGAAGGGGACCAGGTGGTCCAGTTCGCACCGGTCTGCGGGGATCTCCCCGGTGCCGGGGTCGCGGGCGATGCCGTCGCGGGCGCGGACGAAGCGGGCGACCGAGGCGGTGGGCCGGTAGGTGTGGGGTGAGACGGTCACGGCGTGGCCGGTGGTGGGGTCGGCGACCAGGCGTTGCCAGACCGATCCCTCGCGGACCGCGACGGCCCGGACGTGTTCAGCATCGAGGTACCCGAACCCGGGCATCCACCCCAGGGGTGCGCCCAACAACCCACCACCCCCACGCGATGGGGTGCCAGCGTCCGCCGTCGGCCCCGGTGTCGGGACGGCGTCACCGGGCCCGTCGGGTGGTGCGGCACCCGGCGGGGTCTGCCCCTCGTGGTGCGTGGGTGGGAGTCCTTGACCGGTACCGCTCGGGCCCGTGCTGCTGCTGTCGGTGTCAGTGTCGGTCTTGGGCGTGTTCTCGAGCAGGACGTCCAGGCCGACCACGACGGTGCACCGGGCCGGGGGCAGGACGGGGTCACCGATCCGCGGGATCGGGAAGTAGTCCTCGGCGACCGTCCCGCAGGAGGTGCACACCGGCGGCACCGGTGCCGTGGGACCCGGCGCCGGGGTGTCCCCGCGAGGGGCCGTGCCCTCCTCTGGTGCAGCGCCCCGCGCAGCCAGGTTCCCGGCCCGGTCCGATCCGGCGGGTGTGGTGTGGGGAGTCTCGACAGTCCAGTCGGCCGGGTCGGGGTCCTCGTGGGGTGCCCGCCCACTCCCCGCACCCCCAGCCGCACCCGCAGTCGCACCACCCGCGCTCACAGCCGCGCCACCGGTGGTCGGGGTGTCCGTGGCCGGGTCGGACCCCGCGGACCCCGGTGCGCCCGTGGCGGGCGTGGGGTTGTATGCCGGGGCGCCGGTGTTGGGGTGGTCGGGGAGCTG
>NZ_KV824449.1:0-2398 GCF_001816045.1 Kytococcus sp. HMSC28H12 | reverse complement strand
CCCACTCCCCGCACCCCCAGCCGCACCCGCGCTCGGGGGCGGGACCGGGGTCGTGTTGGCGCCGGTGTTGGGGTGGTCGGGGAGCTGGCCGACCAACAGCAGGTCCAGGTGCAGGTCCGAGCGGAGCTGGCCCAGGGTACGGGCGTCGCCGGCGGCCTTCGCGCGGCGGGCCGCGTTGTCCAACCGGGACCAGGCACCGGCCACCCGGGTGGCCTCACCGACCACCGTGAGCGACCCGGTCCCGTCCTGACCGGCCCGAGCCCAGCTGCCCCGGCCTGCGATCGCCGTGGTCCGCCTGGCACGGGCCGCGGCCCGGTCAGCGGTCTCGGCCTGCCGCACCCTGCGGCCCAGCAACCGTCGGAACGACGACCCGCTGCGCGGGGACCCGTCCGACCCCCGGGTCAACACCTCCTGGCCGATCGTGACGGCCACGTCCTGGGGCAGGTGGTCGGTGGCGGCGTGCCAGTCCAGCACCCTGCGCAACGACGCCCGGCCCTGGATGACCGCTGACCTGCCGCAGTCCAGCCGGGCGGGGTCGCTGGTGACCAGGTCGACCACCGCGCGCACGAACAGGCCCGACTCGCCGGTGGCACACACCAGCTCGTCAGCCACCGTGGCGTCCACGTCCACACGGCGCCACGCGGCCCCCAACCCGCCATCGGTGACCTGCCCGCACGCCCGGGTGACCTCGGCGTGGACCCGGCCGACCGCGTCGAGGAAGGCCACCTCCGCGGCCCGCATCGCCTCCAGGGCGGCCACCGCCGCACCCAACGCGCCCACCGCGGTGGGCACCACCCCACCGCCACCGACCGGGCCATCGGACTCCCGCCGCACGACCACCACCCCCTGCCCGGATGCACACCACGACATCGAACACACCCACCCACCGGGTCGTTCACATGTTCCAATCATGGCAGCACCACACCCGCCCCGCAACCCCCATCATCGAACATGTGGACGAAACGACACCCGCCCGACCGCGACCCACCCCACCTGTTGACACCCACCACACCGGCCCCATGCCCACGCCGAGGTGGACGCCATCCGCGCCGCCCCCCGCCCGGGACGCCGCCGACGCCGGCTTCGACGACGCCGCCATCCGCCGCGACGTGTGCGCCGACTCCCCCCTCGATGCTGCGCCTCACCCGCACCCCGCACGATGCCGAGCACGCCCCCTTCGCCGCGTGGCTCGCCCACCCCGGCCGCGACGAGTACTGACGCCTACGATCGACCCGTGACCCAGAGCACCGAGCAGCCCGAGAGCCCCTTCGACCCCACCGCGTGGGCCACCGTCCCCGGCTTCGAGGAGCTCACCGACATCACCTACCACCGCAGCACGCTGCCCGCGGTGGGCCGCGGCGGCCCCGACGGCACGGGTGACGGCTCGAGCACCCTCGGCGTGGTCCGCATCGCGTTCGACCGCCCGGAGGTGCGCAACGCCTTCCGCCCCCACACGGTGGACGAGCTCTACCGCGCCCTGGACCACGCGCGCCGCTCCCCGGACGTGGGCGTGGTGCTGCTCACTGGCAACGGCCCCTCGCCCAAGGACGGCGGCTGGGCCTTCTGCTCCGGCGGCGACCAGCGCATCCGCGGCCGCTCCGGCTACCAGTACGCCACCTCCCACGACAGCGACGTCGCCGCCGCCGACGCCTCCAGCGTGGACACCGCCCGCGTGCGTGCCGAGGGCGGTCGCCTGCACATCCTCGAGGTGCAGCGCCTCATCCGCACCATGCCCAAGGTGGTCATCTGCCTGGTGGGCGGCTGGGCGGCCGGCGGCGGGCACTCCCTGCACGTGGTGTGCGACCTCACCATCGCCTCCCGCCAGCACGCGCGCTTCAAGCAGACCGATGCCGACGTGGGCTCCTTCGACGCCGGGTACGGCTCGGCCTACCTGGCCCAGCAGGTGGGGCAGAAGTTCGCCCGCGAGATCTTCTTCCTGGGCCGCACCTACGACGCCGAGCAGATGCACCGCATGGGCGCGGTGAACCTGGTGGCCGAGCACGCCGAGCTGGAGCGCGAGGGCATCGCCATGGCCCGCGACGTGCTGGGCAAGTCGCCCACGGCGCAGCGCATGCTGAAGTTCGCCTTCAACCTGGCCGACGACGGCCTCATGGGCCAGCAGGTCTTCGCCGGGGAGGCCACGCGCCTGGCGTACATGACCGACGAGGCGGTGGAGGGCAAGGAGGCCTTCCTGGAGAAGCGCGACCCGGACTGGTCGGCGCACCCCTGGTACTACTGAGCCGCCGGTGACCTTTCGTCCCTCCCCCTCGCCGGGCACCCCCACCACCATCGATGCCGGGGCCGGCGTCGATGCCGTGCGCGCAGCCCTGGCGGGCGTCCTCGCCGGGCGCGCCGACCTCGCGCTGGGCACGTCGGGCTCCACCGGCTCCCCGGCCCG
>NZ_KV824448.1:0-6625 GCF_001816045.1 Kytococcus sp. HMSC28H12 | reverse complement strand
CGGGCACCCCGATGGGGTGCCCGCCCTCCCTGCGTGTGCCGGGGGCGACCGGTCAGTTCTCGCCGGTGTTCCCGTCGGCCACCGAGCCCTGCGTGCCGTCGCCCTGGGCCTCCAGCTCCTTGCGGATCTGGTCCGGGCTCGGCTGCTCGGCGTCGGTCCGCGGCGTGAGCTTCACGAACTGGGCCGTGTCCTGCTGGGAGCCGTTGGTGGTCTCGATGCTCTCGATGGTGGCGTCACCCGGGGCCCACGGCTTGGTGTTGAGCGCCAGGATGCCGGCCTTGCGCAGTTCCTCACGGGCCTCCAGCACGGTCTTGTCGCTGACGTCCGGCACGTCCACCAGGTGGCCCTTCGTCAGCTCGGCCGGCGGGGTCGGGAACTGCTCCACCGGCATGTCGCGGTGGGCGAAGTCCATGATCGACCGGAAGGTGGGCGCGGCCAGGCTGGAGCCGTACAGCCAGCCCGGGTAGGCCCGGCCACCCAGCTCGATGTCGCGCAGGTTGCCCAGACTGTCGGGCGTGCCGACCCACACCGAGGCCGCGAGCTGCGGGGTGTAGCCGGTGTACCAGGTCTCGTCCGAGCCGTCGGCCGTGCCGGTCTTGCCGGCCGACACGCGGCCCCCGGAGAGGCGGGCGCGGGAGGCGCCACCGGAGGTGGTCTCGGGCACCGAGCGGAACACGTCGGTCACCGCCGCGGCCTCACCCTCCTCGAGCACGCGCTCGCAGTGCTCGGCGTCCAGCTCCACCTCGCGGCCCTCGAAGTCGGTGATCTTCTCCACCGGGTAGGGATCGCAGCGCATGCCGCCGGAGGCCAGGGTGGCGAACGAGTTGGCCACCGTCAGCGGGCTGGCCTCGTCGGCGCCCAGGGCCACCGAGCCGGGCTTGGTGGAGAAGGGCACGTACTGGCCCTGGTCGTCCAGCTGGGAGCGGTGCAGGCCCATCTGCGTCATCGTGTCGCGCACGCGGCAGGGGTTCAGGGCGGTGGTCAGCTCGGAGTACGCGGTGTTCACGGACTCCTCGGTGGCCTCCTTGAACGGGATCGCGTCGCGGAAGCTGCCGTGGTCGTTCTGCACGGCCCACAGCTCGCCGTCCTTGACCTCAGCGCAGGGGTCGAACTCCTGCGGACGGAACACGGCCTTGGGCACGGTGCGCTCCTCGCCGCGGGAGTTGAGCGCGGTGAGGTCCACCGTCTCGCGCAGGCCGATCCTGCCGTCCACCGGGAAGCCGTCGCGCACTGCCGTGATGGCCGAGTAGAGCTTGGCCGTGGAACCGATGGCGAAGCCTCCGCTGGAGGTGAACGGCCGGTCCACCGCGTAGCCGACCGCGGTCTCGCCCTTGCCGCTGTTCAGGCCGTAGGGCCGGTTCTGCGCGATGGCGCGCACCTTGCCGGTGCCGGGCTCCACCACGGCGGCCGCGGCGGCCACGGCGTCGTCGTTCTTGGCCGGCACCTTGTCGCGCAGCTCGCGGGCGGCGTGGTCCAGCAGCTTGCTGTCGAAGGTGGTGCGGATGGTCAGGCCGCCACGGTCCAGCCGGGTGCGGCGGTCGTTCTCGGACTCGCCCAGCGCGGGCTGGCGCAGCAGCCACTCCACCACGTAGGTGCACACGAAGGGGTACTCGCTGGTGGCGCACGACCGGCGGGTGTAGGAGACCTTCAGGCCGAGGTCGCTCTTGCGGGCCTCCTCGTACTGCTCGTCGGTGATCTGCCCCAGCTGGTGCATCTTGAACAGCACCACGTCGCGGCGGTCGCGGGCCTTCTCCGGGTGGCGCACCGGGTCGCTGGACCCGGGGGCCTTCACGATGCCGGCGAGCGTGGCCGCCTGGGCGATCGTGAGTTCCTTGGCCGGCACGCTGAAGTAGTGCTGCGCGGCGGCCTCCACCCCGTAGGCGCGGTCGCCGTAGTAGACGAGGTTGAGGTAGTCGGTGAGGATCTCGTCCTTGCTGTGGGTCTTCTCCAGCGAGACGGCGTACTTGATCTCGCGCAGCTTGCGGGCGTAGCCCGCGGCGCCGTTCTGGGTGGTGGCGCGGCGGGCGGCCTCGAGGTCGCCGTCGCGCAGGGCGCGGTCCTGCAGGGAGACCTTCACGTACTGCTGGGTGAGCGTCGACCCGCCCTGGGTGCCCCCGCCCCCGAAGTTGTTGAACAGGGCGCGGCCGATGCCGGTGAGGTCGGCGCCGTTGTGGTCGAAGAAGCGCTCGTCCTCGATGGCCACCTGCGCCTTCTTCATCCACGGCGAGATGTCCTTGGAGCCCACGACCACCCGGTTCTCGCCGAAGGGGGCGGCGATCTGCTTGCCGTCGGCGGTGAGGATGCGGGTCTGCTGGGTCACGCCGTCGTCGCCGAAGTCACTCGGCAGCTCGTCGAAGTAGGTCGTGCCAGCCTGCGTGGCACGGCCCACCCCGATGGTGACGGGGACCAGCAGCACGGCCGCCAGCAGGCCCGCCAGCAGGCAGGCCACGACGAACGCCGACAGCGCGAGGAACGGGGAGGTGCGCCGGGGGGAGGGCTGGGACATGCGCCCAAGGGTACTTTCCGCATCCGCTATAGGCTCCGATCCATGCGCACATGGGAGTACGCCACCGTTCCGTTGATCGTCCACGCGACCAAGCAGATCCTCGACCAGTGGGGCGAGGACGGCTGGGAGCTCGTCACCGTGATCCCGGGGCCCGAGGGCTCCAACCCGGTGGCCTACCTGAAGCGCGAGAAGAGCGCCTGATGGGGGCCGTCGAGCAGCGCCTGGCCGAGGCCGGCGTCGAGCTGCCGCCGGCACCCCAGCCGGTGGCCGTGTACGTGCCCGCCACGGAGCACGCCGGGCTGGTCTACACCTCCGGCCAGCTGCCGGTGGTCGACGGCACCCTGGCCGGCACCGGCGTGGTGGGCGAGGGTGACGGCGACGTGACGCCTGAGCGCGCCGCCGAGCTGGCCCGCATCTGCGCCGTCAACGCGCTGGCCGCCGCCAAGTCCGTGGTGGGCGACCTGGACCGCATCGAGCGCGTGGTCAAGGTGGTGGGCTTCGTGGCCAGCCAGCCCGGCTTCACCGGCCAGCCGGCCGTGGTCAACGGGGCGAGCGAGCTCATGGGCACCGCCTTCGGCGAGGCCGGCGAGCACGCCCGCTCGGCCGTGGGCGTGGCGGCGCTGCCGCTCGGCGCGCCCGTCGAGGTCGAGGTCGTCCTGGCCGTCCGGTCCTGAGGGCCCGCGTGACCACCCCGCACCGCGACTTCCCGATGCCGCCGGCCCTCGTGCCGGCGGTGCGTGCCTGGCTGGACACCCCGGAGGCGGACCGCCCCGCCCCGGTGGCGCCCCGCGCCGCGGCCACCGTGATGGTGGTGCGCGACGGCGCACAGGGCGTCGAGGTGTTCATGCAGACGCGCGCGGCCTCGATGGCCTTCGCGCCGGGCATGATGGTCTTCCCCGGAGGCGGGGTGGACCCGCGCGACGAGGTCACCGACGCCGCCTGGTCGGGGCCCACGCCGCAGGAGTGGTCGGCCCGCATGCCCGGCACCACGCCGGCATCGGCGCAGCAGCTGGTGCTGGTCGCCGCGCGCGAGGTGTTCGAGGAGACCGGCGTGCTGTTGGCCGCCCACCCCGACGGACGTCCCGTGAGCGAGGCCGAGGCGAGTGCCCCGGCCGCCGTGGAGGGACGCCGCCGCGTGGAGGCCCGCGAGGTGGCGTTCAGCGACCTGCTGACCGAGCTCGGGCTGACTGTGCGCACCGAGTGCCTCAGCGTCCGGGACCACTGGACCACCCCCGAGTGCGAGCCGCGCCGCTACGACACGTGGTTCTTCGCCGCCCGCATCCCCGAGGGGCAGGAGCCCGACGACGGCACGAGCGAGGCCGTGTCGGCCAGCTGGGAGCGTCCTGCAGCGGTGCTGGAGCGCGCTGCCGGTGACGCGGGGCTGATGCTGCCGCCCACCATCGCCGCGCTGGAGGACCTGCGGGCTGCGGGCAGTGCCGCCGAGGTGCTGGCCGACCGCCACGAGGTGCCCGAGGTGATGCCCTGGCCCGAGGAGGTGCCGGTGGGGCCGGACGCCCCCGACGGTCTGGTCATGCGCACCCCCTGGAGGCGGTGAGCGTGCGCTCCTCCACGAGCCACCTGCCCGACGGGTCCGACTGGACCGGCGGCCCGGTGGGCGAGCGCGCCACCTGCCTGCTGTGCCCCAACCCCTCGCCGATGACGCTGGACGGCACCAACACCTGGCTGCTGGCCGAGCCCGGCAGCGACGAGGTGGTCGTGGTGGACCCCGGCCCGGAGCACCCCGAGCACCTGCGCGCCGTGGTGGACGCGGTGGAGGCCCGGGGCGCGCGCGTGGCGCTCACCCTGCTCACCCACGGGCACAGCGACCACGCCGAGGGGGCCGACACCTTCCACCGCCTCACCGGGGCGCCCGTGCGGCGTGCCGTGGTGCGGGGCGGGGAGGACGACCTCGTGGCCGGCGACCACCTCAGCGTGGGCGGGCTCGACCTGGTGGTGGTGCCCACGCCCGGCCACACCGCGGACTCCGTCTCGTTCGTGCTGCCGGCCGAGAACCACCTGCTCACCGGTGACACCGTGCTGGGCCGCGGGTCCACCGTGGTGGCCCACCCGGACGGCGACCTGGAGGCCTACCTGGGGTCGCTGGAGCGCATCGAGCGGCTCACGGCATCGGGCGAGGTGACCTCGCTGCTGCCGGGGCACGGCCCGTCCGTGGCCGACGCCGCCGGGGTGGTGGGCTGGTACCAGCAGCACCGGCGGGAGCGCCTGGAGCAGGTCGCCGCCGCGGCGGGGCGGGTGCAGCCGGGGCCGGGGGAGGACCTGGCCGACGCGGTGGTGCGCACCGTGTACGCCGACGTGCCGCGCGAGGTGTGGCCGGCGGCCCGCCTCACGGTGCTGGCGCAGCTGGAGTACCTGCGCGCCCACGCCTGAGCGGCGCACCCTGCTGCACCCCATGACCCCCTGCGCCCGGGACGGGCACAGGGGGTCATGGGGTGGGGTGGGGGGGGGGTCAGCGGGCGCGCTTGCGCAGGCGCTCCACCTCGAGCAGGCGCACGGCGCGTGCCTCCAGGCGCAGCCACCCGCGGGAGGCGAAGTCCGCCAGGGCCTTGTTGACGGTCTCGCGGCTGGCGCCGACCAGCTGGGCCAGCTCCTCCTGGGTGAGCTCGTGCTGCACCAGCATGCCGGACCCGTCCTCGGTGCCGAAGCGCTCGGCGAGGTCGAGCAGGGCCTTGGCCACGCGGCCGGGCACGTCGGTGAACACCAGGTCGGCCACGGAGTCGTTGGTGCGGCGCAGGCGGTGGGCCAGGGCGCCGAGCATGGCCACCGAGGCACCGCTGTTCTGCTCCAGGAAGAGGCCCAGGTGGGCGTGGGCCAGGGAGAGCACCTCGGTCTCGCTCACGGTGATGGCCGATGCGGTGCGGGGACCCGGGTCGAAGAAGCTGATCTCGCCGATGATCTCGCCCGGGCCGAGCACGGCCAGCAGGTTCTCGCGGCCGTCGTGGCTGGTACGGGAGAGCTTGATCTTGCCGGAGGTGACGACGTAGAGCTTGTCGCCCGGGTCGCCCTCGGTGAAGATGACCTGCCCCCGCTTGAAGGTGCCGCGCTCGGTGAGCTCGAGCAGGGCGGAGGCGGCGGCCTCGTCCAGGCCGGAGAACAGGGGCGAACGGGTCACGATGTCGAGGTCCACGCCTGCAGTGTGCCACGCCACAGAGCCGAACCCGCGGATCGGGGCGGGAGGGGGCGGCCTATCGTGGGGCCGGTGAGTGCGCCCGCGGCCGACCCGCTCCCCGACGAGACCGACCTGGCCCGCACGCGACGTGCCCGCCGCATGTACCGGGTGCTCGCCGCGCGCCACCCGGACGCCGAGTGCGAGCTGGACTTTCGCAATCCCTTCGAGCTGCTCGTGGCCACCGTCATGTCGGCCCAGACCACGGACGTGGCCGTCAACGCCGTCACCCCCGGGCTCTTCGCCCGCTACCCCGATGCCGTGGCGCTGGCCGCCGCCGACCCCGCCGAGGTGGAGCAGCTCATCCGCCGCACCGGCTTCTACCGGGCCAAGACGCGCTCGGTCATCGGGCTGGCGCAGGCGCTCGTGGAGCGCTACGACGGCGAGGTGCCCGGCCGGCTGCGCGATCTGGTGACCCTGCCGGGCGTGGGGCGCAAGACCGCCAACGTGGTGCTGGGCAACGCCTTCGACACCCCCGGCCTCACGGTGGACACGCACTTCGGCCGGCTCGTGCGGCGCATGGGCTGGACCGCGCTGGAGGACCCGGTGAAGGTGGAGCACGCCGTCGCCGAGCTGTTCCCCCGCCGCGACTGGACCGACCTCTCGCACACCCTGATCTTCCACGGTCGGCGCGTCTGCCACTCCCGCCGGCCCGCCTGCGGCGCCTGCCCCGTGGCCCGCTGGTGCCCCTCCTCCGAGACCGGCGTGACCACGCCCCGGCAGGCGTGGGGGATGGTCAAGGGCGTGGTGCCGGTGGAGTTCCTGCCCGAGGACGAGGCCGTGCTCCCGCCCCGGGCGCGCGGCCTGGAGCCGGTGGACGGACGGGTGGTGCTGTGAGCCCGTCGGAGGCCGATCGCTCCTGGGTGTTCGACGAGCCCGCCGCGGGCGACCCGCTGCAGGTGCCGCGCTGGCTCGCCGGCCTGCAGGCCCGCGTC
>NZ_KV824447.1:0-2807 GCF_001816045.1 Kytococcus sp. HMSC28H12 | reverse complement strand
GGCGCCGCCCCCGCCCCCGTGGCCCGCGCGGAGCCGCGCAGCCGGGCGGCCGTCCCCACGAGCAGGGCCACGGTCACCACCTGCAGCACCGAGAGCACGGCGGCGGCCCGCAGGTCCAGGTACTGGGTGGTCAGCAGGTAGATCTCGGTCTCCAGGGTGCGGTGGCGCAACCCGCCGAGGGTGAGCACCACCCCGAAGGCGGTGCTGCAGAACAGGAAGACCACCACCGCGGCGCTCGTGATGGCCGGGGCCAGGCGGGGCAGGGTGATGTCGCGCAGCACCTGCCAGGGCGCCGCACCCAGCGAGGCGGCGGCCTCCTCGGCGCGGCGGTCCAGCCCGGCCCAGGCCCCGCCCACGGTGCGCACCACCACGGCCAGGTTGAAGAACACGAACGCCGCCCCGATGGCCCACGGCGTGCCGTCCCAGCCCAGGAATCCCAGCGGCCCCTGCGGGCTGAGCAGGCTGCGGAACATCACGCCCACCACCACGGTGGGCATGACGAAGGGCATCACCACCCACGAGCGCAGCAGGCCCCGCAGCGGCAAGCGCAGCCGGTACAGGGCGAAGGCCGTGGGCACGCCGAGCAGCACGGTCACCGCGGTGCCGGCCAGCGCCATCGCCACGGTGAAGCCGAGCACGCGCAGGGTGCGGCTGCGGCCCAGCACCTCGGGCACCACCGAGAGGTCGAGCTGGCCGTGCGGGGCCAGGCCGCGTCCCACCATCGTGCCGACGGGCAGCACGAAGAAGACGGCCAGGAAGGCCAGGGGCAGGGCCGCCCAGAGCAGGGGGACCCACGCCCCTCCGCGGGAGCGCCTCACTGGCCGGTGGCCTCGCTCCAGCGCGTCAGCCACTCCTCGCGGTGCTCCTGGATGCGGGCGGCGTCCACCTCGATGGGCTCCTTGGCGGACGGGGCCCACTTCTCCCACTCGGCCGGGAGCTCCACGTCCGAGCGCACCGGGTAGACGTACATCGACTCCGGCAGCCCGGCCTGGAAGTCCTTGCCCAGCAGGTACTCCACCAGTTTCGCGCCCGCCTCGGGCTCCTCGGCGCCCTCGAGCACGCCGGCGTACTCCACCTGGCGGAAGCAGGTGTCCAGCAGGGCCGAGGTGGTGGGCTCCTTGCCCCCCTCGGGCACGGTGAAGGGCGGGCTGGAGGCGTAGCTGAGCACGATGGGCCGGTCCCCCTTGCCGCCGCCGGCGGTGAAGTCGACGGTGTACGCGTCCTCCCAGCCGGCGGTGATCTTGGCGTCGTTGGCCACGAGGTCCTTCCAGTACTGCTCCCAGCCGTCGTCGCCCTTGGCACCGATGGTGGCCAGCAGGAAGGCCAGACCGGGGCTCGACGTGGCGGCACCGGGGGTGACGAACAGGCCCTTGTACTCGGGCTTGGTGAGGTCGTCGAGACCCTGGGGCGGGTTGACGCCCTTCTTCTCGAACCACGTGTCGTCCACGTTGACGCAGACGTCGCCGTAGTCCACCGGGGCCAGGCGGGCGCCCCCGTCGGTCTCGATGGTGTGCCGGTCGACCCCCTGGGGCAGCGACACACCGTGCTCTGCCACCACGCCCTCGGCCAGGGCCCGGCCGCCGAACGTGTTGTCGATGCCGAAGACCACGTCGCCCAGCGGCTTCTCCTTGGTGAGCACCAGCTTGTTGGTGAGCGCCCCGGCATCGCCGGACTTCAGCACCTTGACCGTGATGCCGGTGTCCTTGGTGAACTCCTTGAGCGCACCCTTCGGCGGGTTGAACGAGTCGTGGGTCACGAGAGTGACGGTGCGGCCCTCCAGGTCACCGTCGGAGGCGCCGTCGCCGGAACCCTGCGAGGGCGACGAGGACTCCTGGTCGGACCCCTCACCCTGGCCGCCCAGGGAGCACCCCGCCAGCAGGCCGAGGGCGGTGACGGCGGCCAGACCCGTCGTGACCGCGCGACGGGGGGCCCGGACGGCCGTGGTGCTGCGGTGCGGGGAGGGGCGAGTGGGCTGTGCGGTGGTGGGCATGTGCGCTCCTGTGTCGACTTCCTCCGCCGGCGGTCCCGGCCAGGTTCCAAGGGTCTGCGGTCTCCCGCACTCTCAACGCTCCGGGCGCTCCCCTGTCGTGGCCCCGAACATACCCCCTGACCCGCGCGCCGGTCGGCCGACCCGGTGGCGGCCGCGCCATGCCACCCGGCGGAGGTCACACCGCACCACCGGGCGGGGGCGGGTGCGTCGTGACAGACTCGGGAACGATTGCACGACCGCCGCGCACACCGCGCCGGCGCCCAGCAGGCGAAGGAGAGTTGCATGAACCTCGCGTACAAGGCCCTCGCGACCGCGCTGCCGATCGTGGCCAGCGTCGTGGCCTCCAAGGTGGCCGACGGCACCTGGAAGATCACCACCGGCCGCTCGGCCCAGAACCCGGACGACCCGGAGGTGGGCATCAAGGAGGCCGCCGCCTTCGCGCTGCTCTCCGGCGCCGCGGTGGGTGTGGCCAAGATGCTGGCCAACCGTCAGGCCTCGCACTTCTACATGAAGAACAACGGCATGCTGCCGCCGGAGCTCACCAAGCGCCTGGGTCTCACCGAGGAGCAGTCCCGCGCCAAGGCCCAGGCCAAGCTGGCCTCCGAGGGCAACCGCAAGGACGCCAAGAAGGCCGCCGCCAAGGCCTGAGTCACAAGGCTCGGCCCAGCGCCCCGGCGCCCCGTCCACCCGATGCGGTGGGCGGGGCGCCGAGCGCTGTTCCGGGCCGGGCCGACGGGTGCAGGTCAGGTGGTGTGAGGGGCTGCCCCGCAGGTCAGAGGTCGCGTCGGAGGTCGCCCCCGGGGTCGCGCCCGGGGGC
>NZ_KV824446.1:0-771 GCF_001816045.1 Kytococcus sp. HMSC28H12 | reverse complement strand
CGGGGAGAGCCCCGGGGCAGGCCCCTCATCGTGGGTGGCGGCCTCAGTCGGGCAGGTCGGTGAGGCTGCAGAAGGCCTCCACCCGGTCGGTGGGGCCGGAGACGATGAGCTCGTCGCCCCGCCGCACCACCGTGTCAGCCTGGGCGTAGGTGAAGTTCTCGCCGGTGCGCTTGAGCCCCACGATGGTGACGCCGTGCCGGCTGCGCGGCAGCGACTGCGCCAGCGGCAGGTCCCAGGTCTCCCGGGGCGAGCGCGTGCGGGCGATGGCGAAGCCGTCCTCGAAGCCCATGTAGTCGGTCATCCCGCCGGCCACGATGTGGGCGACGCGCTCCCCCATCGACCAGTCGGGGTAGATGACGTGCTGCACGCCGATCTTGCCTAGGATGCGCCCGTGCTTGCGGGTGATGGCCTTGGCCCACACCTCGGGCACACCCGCCTCGACGAGGGCCACCGCGGAGAGCACGCTGGCCTCCACGTCGTTGCCGATGGCCACCACCGCGCGGTCGAACTCCCCCACGCCCAGCTGGGCCAGGGCGGCGTCGTCCGTGGCGTCGGCCTGCACCACGTGCTCGATCTGACCGGACCACTTCTGCACGATGGCCGGGTCGGTGTCCACGCCGAGCACGTCGATGCCCTGGCGCGAGAGCGAGGCCGCCACGGCGCCGCCGAAGCGGCCGAGGCCGATGACGACCACCGAGACCTGACGGGGGCGGGGGTTCCTGCCGAGCATGGGGCTCCTTCGGTGCGGACGGGGTGGGTGCGGGCGGGGTG
>NZ_KV824445.1:0-4637 GCF_001816045.1 Kytococcus sp. HMSC28H12 | reverse complement strand
CCACAGCACGCGACGGGCCTGCCGCCGGCCGGAGCGGCCCGCACCACCATGTACGACGTGCCCCAGACCGGGCCGGTGGACCGGTTCGCCACGGGGCAGGAGCCGTCGCGCGGTCCGCTCGCGAAGGCCCCTGTCGGTGGGACCCAGACGCCCGACGCCCCGGGGCCGCGCCGCGTGGTGGGTCGGGCGGCACCGGCGGAGCCGACCGCCACCCGGGTCTGGAACCACGAGGAGACCCCGTCCTCCCCGGTGGTGCCGCCGGCGGTCGCCTGGGCCCTGGTGCTCGCCGGCCTGCTGGTGCTGCTCGTGGTGCTCGTGGCCGCGCTGGGCTGAGTGCCCCTCAGCCGCGGGCGCGGTTGGCCACCAGGGCCAGGGCGCCGGCCAGGAGCATCAGGCCACCGAGGGCGCCTCCACCCCACAGGACCGGCTTCGACGGGCCGCCGTCGGAGGAGCCAGCCGAGGCCGCCCGCTCGTCGCCGCCGGTCGCCGCGGAGGACGTGCTGCCGCCGGAGTCCTCCCCGCCGGTCGGCGCCGCGCTGCCTTGGTCACCCTCACCGCGTCCGGCCCCGGGCTCGATGACGCGGTCACGCTCCTCGGAGGGAGCGCTGCCCTCGGCGTAGCGGGGGGCGTCGACGGCATCGCCGAGTACCGCCACGGTGAGGGTGAACGGCACCTCGCGGTACTCCTCACCGGACTCGTCGGCCGTCACCACCACGTACTGGTCACCGGGGAGGGTCGGCCCCTGCCCGTCGCGGTTGTTCCACGCCACCGGCAGCGAGGCCGTCTCGGCCACCGCCTCGTCGTGGTCCCAGAAGCTTGCCCGGGCGTCCTTGGCGCCGCTGGCCACGGTGTCCAACTCGCGTCGGTCGGCACCCACCAGGGTCACGGTGACGGCGCCGGACTCGAGGCCCTCGGACTCCGCGTTCACCGACACGCGGGCCTGCACCCGCTGGCCCCACTCGGCGGGGACCTTGTAGAGGCGCGCCTCGCCGGCCACCACGGACCCGCGCACGGAGTGCTCCGGCGACACCTCGGGGGCCTCGGCCAGGGAGAGGCCTCCCTGGGTGTCCTGCACCTCGGCGCTGGCCTTCATGTCCGTCCAGTCGACCGACTCCTGGGGCTTCGGCAGGCCGGCGGTGGTGGGCACCGCCGGCTCCTCGGCCACGTGCAGCTCGAACGGCCGCTCCTGGGGCTCCTTGGTGGTGTTGGTGACCGCCACGACCACCTGGTCGGAGTTCTCGCAGACCGGGTCCTCGTCGTCGCCGGCGTTGCCCACCACGAGACCGAGCGTCCAGCCGGTGTCCGTCCCGCACTCCTGGCCGAGGGCGTCCAGCACGCGGACCTCCAGGCCCTCGGCCTCGTAGGTGGTGGTGCCCACGCGCAGGATGCCGTCCTGGGTGCTGCGACGGACCCGGTAGAAGGACGTGTCGCCGTCGGCCGGGGCGGAGTCGGTGAAGGTGCCGGCGCTCAGCAGCGGGGCCGTGAACAGGTCCCCACCGCCCTGGACCGCCGTGCCCTTGGTCTGCAGGGGCTCGGGCTCGCGCTCGGCGGCCGGGGAGGAGGCGGCCCCCGCGGACGGGCCCTGCAGCAGGGCCAGCACGATGCCGGCGACGGCGGGGCGGGCGAGGGGGTGCATGCGTCCTCCGTGCGGGGTCGAGGGGCGGCCCACGGCTCACGGCGCGGGCGGGGACCGGCGGACCTGTCCGGGGGTCGAGGGTACCTGCGGACCGGTCAGGCGCCGCGGCGGTCCGCGGGCCACCGGGCCCCGTCCGACGACTCGTCGGCCGGGTTGCCGTGGCGGAAGACCACGAACCGCATGGCCAGGTACATGTAGACCGCCTCGCACAGGCCGGCGGCCATCCGGGCGACGGCGAACGGCACACCCAGCGTGGTCAGCCCCGTGTTCACGCCGAGGATGAAGGCCAGGTAGTTGACCGACACCACGAGCACGTAGCGCAGCGACTGGCGGCCGGCGTGCCCCTCGCTCTCGAAGTTGAAGTGCCGGTTCACCACGAAGGCCGTGGCCAGGGCGGTCACGTACGCGATGGTGGTGGCCACCGGGTAGGGCAGGCCCACCGGCTTGTGCAGCAGCCACAGCAGCGCGAGGTCCAGAGCGAAGGTGCAGAGGTTCAGCATCGCGAACCCGACCGCCGTGGGCGGCACGTGGCGGCGCAGGCCCGAGGGGATGAGCCGCCAGAGGCCGTCGCGCAGGTGCAGGAAGGCCGCCACGCCCGTCGGGCGCGGCTCGTGGGCGGTGGGGTGCTCGGGGGTCACGGGCTCAGCCACCGACCACCTCGCCGGTGACGGGGTCCACCACGCCCACGAGCTGCTCGGTGGGCACCGGGCGCACGAGCTCGGGGCCGTTGGTGGCCACCCGGCTCACGCCGCTGCCCACCGGCCATGCCTGGAAACGGCCCTCCGGCTGGTGGGAGAGCAGCTCCAGGATGTGGTCGTCCTCGGTGGCGGCCGGGTCGAGCCAGGCGGCCCAGTCCTCGGGCTCCACCACCACCGGCTGCCGGTCGTGGATGCGGTCCAGCCCCGGCTCGGCGTCACGGGTGAGGATGGTGAAGCTCACCACCCAGTCGTGAGCCTGGCCCCCGGTGCCCAGCCGGTGGAACTCGTACAGCCCGGCGAAGGCCAGCGGCGCCTCGTCCACGCGGGACATGAAGAACGGTTGCTTGCGGGGCTTGCCCGCGGTCGTGCGGGCCACGGGGGAGGCCTGCCACTCGTACCAGCCGTCCGCAGGCACCAGGCAGCGCCGCGTGCGCGCCGGGCCCGCGAAGGTGCGCTTCTCGAACAGCGTCTCGCTGCGGGCGTTGATCATGCGGTTGCCCATGGTCAGGTCCTTGGCCCACGGCGGCACGAGACCCCAGGAGAGCAGGCGCAGCTGGCGCTCGGCGGGGGCGTCCTCCTCGCCTCGGGGCGTGCGGGTGAGGACCACCGGCACCTGCTTGGTGGGCGCCACGTTGAAGTCCGGGGTGCCGGGGGCCGGCTCCTGGGGACGCTTCATCACCGGCGCGCCGGGCTCGTCGGTCGCGTCGCGCTCGACCTCGAACTCCTCCACCAGGGCGTCCGGGGAGGCGCTGGCTGCGTAGCGTCCACACATGGGACCCGAGCCTACGGTGCCGGGGCGGGGCGACGGGCTACGCCGAGCGGGCTCAACGGGCGGCCCCGGTGACCTCCACCACGCCGCGGGCACCGCGCTCGGCATCGGACATGACGTGGCTGACCAGCGGGTAGTGGCCCGCCTCGGGGAAGGTGAGCTCCACGAAGCCGCCCTCGGCCGGCTGCAGGGCCATCACCTGGGCGCCGGTCCCGCGGGCCCGTGGGCCCACTCGGTAGGCGCCCTCGGACCAGACGGTGTCGAACTGCCCGCCCACCACGTGGAAGGAGCTCGCTCGGTTGGGCCCCGCATCGAGCACCCACAGGCGCACGCGCTCACCGACCCGGGCGGTCAGCGGGTGCTGCAGGTACTGGTCGGCGATGCCGTTGAAGGTGACGAACGGCGCCTCCCCGGCGGCGATCGCCTCGGGGTCCACCGGCCCGCCGTCCGAGGCGGGGTAGGCCTCGGACTGCACGAGCACGTACTCGCGGTCCACCTCCGGCAGGCCCTCGCGCGGCTCGACGACCACCGCCCCGTGCATGCCGGCGGCGATGTGCGAGCTCATCGGCGCCGTGGAGTAGTGGTACATCCAGATGCCCGAGCGCTCGGCGGTGAAGCGGTAGGTGAGGCGCTCGCCGGGTTGGATGGTGCGCATCGGGCGGTCCGGGGCCAGGGCGCCGGCGTGGAAGTCGATGGAGTGCCCCATCGAGCCGTCGTTGACGAGCGTGACCACGAAGGTGTCCCCGACCCGGCCGTGGAGGGTGGGTCCGGGGGCGCGGTCGTTGAAGGTCCACCGGTGCTGCGTGACGCCGGGGGCCACCTCGAGCTCCAGCTCGCTGGCGCGCAGGGTCACGTGGTGCTCGGTGCCGCGTCCCCGGGCGGGCAGGCGCGGGTCCACCGGGTGCTCCACGGTGGCGTCCGGGTCGGCGCGCAGGGGAGTGGTGGAGGCCGGGGAGTCCGTGCCGTGGCCGGTGTGCTCCCCGGGGTCGTGCCCGGCCTGCCCGTCGGCCGTGTCCGCGGCCTCGCCAGCGCCGCCCTCGACGACGAGGTCGAGCACCATGCCGGCCTGCCGGTGGCCCACGATGGTGCACCACCCCTGGGTGTCGGCGCCGACGACGCCGAGGTCCAGCGTGGCGCGCTCCCCGGGGCCCAGGCGCGGGGTCTGCTGCCCGGCGATGGCGAGGTCGTGCACCTGGGTGTCGGCGTTCACCACGTCGAGGACGACGCGGTCGCCGGCGGGCACGGTGACGGTTCCGGGGTCGAAGCGCATGTCGGCGGCGCGCACCTCCACCCGGGTGGTGTGCCCGGTGGGGGCCACCGCTGCCTGACCGGAGGGGGAGGGGGCGGTGGCCGGGCCGAGGGAGGCCCCCAGCGCGGTCACCAGGGCCAGGGCGGAGAGGGCCGCGGCGACCTGCCCGGCCGACCAGATGGACGGCATGCGGTCCGGACCGGCGGGTGCCGTGCGTTCCCCTGCGTCGGGGGAGCCGGTCTCGTCGACGGCCCGCACCGCGCCTGCCTGCCGGGCCGCCAGCTG
>NZ_KV824444.1:0-2229 GCF_001816045.1 Kytococcus sp. HMSC28H12 | reverse complement strand
GGCCCCACCGCGACGTCGCGGTGGGGCCCCGTCGGCGTCCGGCGGCAGGGTGCTGCCATGTCGACCGCACTGCCCGACTCCCGCACGTCCGCGCCACCCGGCGCCCCCAGCACCTGGCGCTCTCGCGTCGCCGCCCTGGGCCCCGGCCTGCTCATGGCCTCGGCCGCCATCGGCGGTTCCCACCTGGTGAGCTCCACCCAGGCCGGCGCCCTGTTCCAGTGGCAGCTGGTGGGCCTGGTCGTGGCCGCCAACGTGCTCAAGTACCCCTTCTTCCGCTTCGGCGCCCAGTACACGGTGGAGACCGGCCACAACCTCGTGGAGGGCTACGCCCGCAAGGGCCGCGGCTACCTTTGGGTGTTCTTCCTGCTCTGCGTGGTCTCGGCCGTCATCGCCGCCGCCGGCGTGGGCATCCTGTGCGCGGTCATCCTGAAGTTCGCCCTGCCCGCCTCGTGGTCACTGAGCGTGCCGTGGGTGGCCGGTCTCATGATGCTGTCGGTCTGGGTGATCCTGCTGGCCGGCCGCTTCCCCGCCCTGGACGGCCTCACCAAGGTGATCGTCGTCATCCTCACCACGGTCACGGTGCTCACCGTGGTGGTGGCCGCCGCCAAGGGCCCGCAGGGCGCCGCCGACGCGGTGGCCGCGAGCCCGTGGACGCTGGCCTCGGTGCCCTTCCTCGTGGCGCTCGTGGGCTGGATGCCGGCCCCCATCGAGATCTCGGCCCTGCAGTCGCTGTGGGTGGCCGAGAAGCAGCGCCGCACCCCGTCCACGGCGCGCGACGGGCTGTGGGACTTCAACGTGGGCTACGTGGTCACCACCGTGCTGGCGGTCTTCTTCCTGGCCATGGGCGCCCTGGTGCAGTTCGGCACCGGGGTGGAGATCAAGATGGCCGGCGGCGCGTACATCCCGCAACTCATCAGCATGTACACCGCCACCATGGGCGAGTGGAGCCGCCCGCTCATGGCGCTGCTCGCGTTCGTGGTCATGTACGGCACCACCATCACCGTGGTGGACGGGTACGGCCGCGCGTGCGCCGAGTCCCTGCACCACCTGCGCCGCGGCGGGGGCAACGCCGGGCGCACCGCGGTCATCCTGTGGAGCACCCTCATCGCGGTGGCGTCGCTGGCCGTCATCCTGTGGTTCAGCACCCAGATGGGCGAGCTGCTGCGCTTCTCGATGATGGTGGCCTTCGTCACCGCGCCGGTGTTCGCGTGGCTCAACTTCAGCCTGGTGCGCCGCGAGGAGCACCTGCCCGCGTGGCTGCGCGCCCTCTCGTGGGTGGGCCTGGTCTTCCTCGCCGGCTTCACCGTGTTCTTCCTCGCCACCGAGGTGGGGCTGGTCGGCTGAGCCGCGTCCCGTCGTCCCCGGAACACGCGCGAGGGGCGCCCACCGTGGTGGTGGGCGCCCCTCCGCGCCGTGGGGGCGGGGCTCAGGCCTCGCTGAGGCCGATCAGGATCGGGATGCCGATGCCCAGGCCGAACATCAGCACGAACAGCGCACCGAGGAACAGGGTGATGAGTCCGCCGATGATGCCCATCACCCAGCCGGCTGTCACGAGGCCCTCGTTGCGATAGCGCCCCGGCTGCGAGCGGATGTCACGGCGGGCCCGGTTGCCCATCACCCAGGCCAGGAACCCGATGGGCGGGAACGCGATGAGGCTCAGCAGACCCGTCACGAACACGGGCACGCCGTCGGGGTGCTCCTCCTGGCCGGGACCGCCCGGGTACGGGCCGTACGCACCCGGAACGACGGCCGGCTGGGAGGACGGGTTGAGCTGCGGGCGGGACTGCTCGCCGGCAGGGGGACCGCTGGGGCTGCTGGGAGTCATGTCCCCGAGCGTAGGCCCCAGCGGCGGCTCACCTCCCCTTGCGGACGGTGATCGTCCACGCGGCGTCACCCGTGCGGTCGAAGGCCGTCACCTCGTGGCCGTCCTCGGCGGCCCACTGGGGCAGGCTCTCGGTGGCCTGCGTGCAGTCGAAGTCGATGCGCAGCTGGTCGCCCACCTGCAGCTGCTCCATGGCGCGGCGTGCGTCCACGAGCGGGAAGGGGCAGACGTCCCCGGCGGTGTCGAGGGCGTAGGTGGTCACGGGGTCCTCCTGGGGGAGTCGGGGGTCGGTGTCGGTGTCGAGGGGAGTGCTGGGGCGAGCGCGTCACCGCACCCGCCCCAGCGGGACGTCTCAGCCGACGGGGGTGAGCACCGGGGCGGGGCGCTCGTCCACCGGGGTGAGGGCC
>NZ_KV824443.1:0-5890 GCF_001816045.1 Kytococcus sp. HMSC28H12 | reverse complement strand
GGCGCGCTCCTCGGTGCGGTACTGGTCGTGGCCCGCCCGGGGGTCGCTCCCGGCATCGGGGGAAGCGGCGCTGGAGGAACCCGTGCTGGAGGAACCCGACCCGGTGGCCCCGCCCACGGAGATGAGCGGGCGGCCCACCTCCATGACCTGGCCGACCTCGCCGTGCAGCGCCGAGACGGTGCCCGCGAACGGGATCGGCACCTCCACGGTGGCCTTGGCGGTCTCCACGGTCACCACGTTCTGGTCGATGGTGACCTCGTCGCCCACGGCCACGAGCCACTCCACGACCTCGGCCTCGGTGAGTCCCTCGCCGAGGTCCGGCAGCATGAACACCTGCTCGCTCATCGGGCGCCTCCCTGTGCGTCGGTGGACGCCCCCGCGTGGGTGAGGTCCGGCTGGTCGTCCCACTGCAGGCGCTCGATGGCGTCGAGCACCCGGTCCACGTTCGGCAGCTGGGTGTGCTCGAGCTTCGGTGCGGGGTAGGGGATGTCGAAGCCGGTGACGCGCAGCACCGGAGCGGCCAGCGAGTGGAAGCAGCGCTCCTGCACGCGGGCGGCCACCTCGGCGGCCACGCCGCCGAAGCCCTGGGCCTCGGACACCACGACGCACCGGCCCGTCCTGCGCACGGAGCGCGCCACGCCCTCGTCGTCGAACGGGACGATGGTGCGCAGGTCCACCACCTCGCAGTCGTAGCCCAGCTCGGCGGCGGCCTCGGCGGCCTGCAGGCAGGTCCGCAGCTGCGGGCCGTAGGTCACCAGCGTCACGTCGGAGCCCTCGCGGCGCACCACGGAGCTGCCGAAGGGCTCGCGCTCCACAGGCAGCTCGACCTCCTCCTTGGTCCAGTAGCCCACCTTGGGCTCCATGAAGACCACCGGGTCGTCGCTGGAGATCGCCTCGCGCAGCAGGGAGTAGGCGTCCGCGGGGGTGGCCGGCGTGACCACCTTGAGGCCCGGGGTGTGCGCGTAGTAGCCCTCGGAGGAGTCGCAGTGGTGCTCCACACCGCCGATGCCGCCGGCGTAGGGCACGCGGATCACCATCGGCAGCTGCACCGAGCCGCGGGTGCGGTTGCGCATCTTGGCCACGTGGCTCACCACCTGCTCGAAGGCGGGGTAGCCGAACGCGTCGAACTGCATCTCGACCACGGGGCGGAAGCCCTCAATGGCCAGGCCGACGGCGAAGCCCATGATGCCGGCCTCGGCCAGCGGGGTGTCGAAGCAGCGCTCCTCGCCGAAGTCGCGGGTGAGGCCGTCGGTGATGCGGAAGACGCCGCCCAGGGTGCCGACGTCCTCGCCGAACACGAGCACCTTCTCGTCGGCGGTCATCGCGTCGCGCAGGGCCTGGTTGAGGGCCTGAGCCATGGTCACGGTCATCGGGTGGCCTCCTGGGCGGTGTGGTCCTGGTCGGCGCGGGCGGCGGCCAGCTCGGCCTCCACGACGGCCCGCTGCTCCAGCAGCTGCGGGGTGGGCTCGGCGAAGACGTGCTCGAACAGCTCCAGCGGGTCGTGCTGGACGTCGGCGTTCATGCGCTCGCGCAGGCGGGCGGACTGCTCCTCGCCCTCGGCGTGGATCGCCTCGACGGCGGCCTCGTCGAGCAGGCCCTGGGACAGCAGGTAGCGCTCCAGACGCACGATCGGGTCCTTGGCCACCCAGCCCTCCACCTCGGAGTCCTCGCGGTAGCGGGTGGCGTCGTCGGCGTTGGTGTGGGCGTCCATGCGGTAGGTGTGCAGCTCCAGCAGGGTGGGACCGCCGCCGCTGCGGGCGCGCTCCAGGGCGGCGTCCATGACCGCGGCCACGGCGGCGGCGTCGTTGCCGTCCACCTGCTCGGACGGGATGCCGTAGCCGATGCCCTTGTACGCCAGCGAGGGCGCCTTGGTCTGCTTGGAGAGCGGCACGGAGATGGCGTACGTGTTGTTCTGCACCACGAAGACCACCGGGGCGTTGAACACGGCGGCGAAGTTGAGGCCCTCGTGGAAGTCGCCCTCGGAGGTGGCGCCGTCGCCGATGAAGGCGAGCACCGCGGCATCGGAGCCCTTGCGGGCCAGGGCCGAGCCGGTGCCGGCGGCGTGCACCAGCTGGGTGGCCAGCGGCGTGCACTGCGGGGCGGTGCGGGTGGCGGCCACGTCGTAGCCGGCGTGCCAGTCGCCCTTGAGGAGCGTGAGCACCTCCACCGGGTCGATGCCGCGGGTCACCAGCGCCATCGAGTCGCGGTAGGTGGGGAAGAACCAGTCGTCCTCGCGCAGCGCCTGGGCGCAGGCCACCTGGCAGGCGTCCTGGCCGTGGCTGGAGGGGTACACCGCCAGGCGGCCCTGCTTGGTGAGGGCCGTGGCCTGCTTGTCGAAGCGACGGCCCAGCACCATGCCCCGGTGCAGGGCGAGCAGGCGGTCGGCCTCGGGGAGGCGGTAGCCGCGGGGGTGGGTCTGGGCGGTCAGCTCGCCGCCGGGGGCGATGAACTGGACCGGTTCGCTGCTGGGCAGCAGGTCCTGCGGGGTGGGCATGGGTCCTCCCGGGTGGTGTGACGTGGGCCACCACGCAGTATGGCTCAGGTCGCGTGCAGGGTGTGGTGGGGCGGGGCCGGGCGTCGCCGGGCGGATGGTGTGTTGAACATGTGTTGCATTGCATCGTAAGTGTGTTGTATGGTGGGGGTGTCGATCGGAGGTGGGGGCGCCGTGGTGCGTTCCCGACGCGAGGGGTCACGGGGGTGATCGGTGTGAAGCGGCAGGACGGCGGGGTCGGTGGTGCGTGGACGGATCCCGGGGGACCAGCGGCCGGGAGGGCGGACGACGCGGCGTGCCTGTTCGCGCGGGCTGAGGGGGTCATCGCAGGGCTGCAGACCGTGCGGCCGGAGCTGTGGCGGGTGGCGTCCGACGACCTGGCGCCCCTGGTGGGGATGCTGAGCGATCTCGTGCGGGCGGCCGAGGCGGCGATGACGGGACTGACGGCCGAGGCGTACACCCGGGGCGTGGTCGACGAGTCCCGGGCAGCAGGCACCACGGCCTGGGTGCGTCAGCAGGCGGGCATCGTGGACGCGGGCCGGGCCCACGCCATCGCCACCGTGGGCGAGGCCACCACGGAGCCGGGGACAGGTCCGCTGGCCGATGCGGTCTGGGGTGGCGGGGTCTCGGTCGGTGCTGCGCACGTGATGCTGCGGGAGGCCGAGAAGGTGCGGCCCGTGCTGCCCGGGGCAGACCGGGCGGAGGTGCTGGGCCACTACCTCACGCACGCGGAGAACCTGGCCGCCATGGGGCACACAGCGGGTGACCGTGCGCTGCGGCAGCTGTCGCGCGAGATCATCGCCCGCTTCGGCCAGCACGCCCTCGACGAGCAGGACGACCACGCCAAGGAGTGCTCGGTGCTCACCGAGCGGACGCTGTCCACCGGGCTGGTGCGCTTCACGTGGGAGCTCAACCAGCCCGACGCCGCGCGGGTGCGTGCGGCGGTGGACGGGCTGGCAGCTCCACGGCCCGGGCGGGACGTGGACGGGGAGGTCGTGCGGGACCCTCGGTCCCCGGCTCGTCGCCGCGCGGACGCCCTGCTGGAGCTGGTGGAGCGTGCGCAGGCGGCTGACCGAGACGGCACGGCCGGGGGCTGTGGCCTGTCGGGCTCCACCACGCTCGTGGTGACCCTGGACCACCAGGCGCTCGTCTCCGAGCTGGCGCGGCGGCCTCGTGGCCCCCGCGGGGTGGGATGGGGGCGGGGACTGGCCGACACGGTGGAGGACGCCGGACCGGCAGGTTTTGCCACCACGGTCAACGGAGAGGTCATGACCCCGGCGCAGGTGAGGCAGGCTGCCTGTGACGCGCAGGTGGTCCCGGTGGTCCTCGGCAAGGACTCGGTGCCGCTGGACGTGGGGGAGGCGGAGCGGTTCGCGACCGGTTCCCAACGGATGGCCCTGGCGCGCCGCGACGGTGGCTGCTCCTTCGAGGGGTGTGGACGTCCACCGGGCTGGTGCCACGCGCACCACATCACCCACTGGATCGACGGCGGGCCGACGGACCTGGACAACCTGGTGCTGCTCTGTTCGCGGCACCACACCGTGGTGCACCGGGACGGCCTGACGGCCACTCGCACCGGGAACCGGTGGGTGTGGCACCCGCCCGGTGAGTCCACCGAGCCTGGATGAGGCCCTCGTAGGGTGGCGCCATGCGTCGAACCGCCCTGCTGGCCCTGCCCGTCACCGCCGCCGTGGGGATGGCCGGTGCCGCGGTGGGGGCCCTGTGGGGTGCGCGGCAGATCAGCGGGCCGCAGCGCCCGCCCGTGCCCTACGGGTTCACGCCCTACGAGGTGCGGGTGCCCGACGACGCGGTGGAGGACGTGGAACTTCACGCGGCCGACGGCACGCGCCTGGCGGGCTGGTGGCTGCAGGGGGAGTCCGGCCGGGTGGCGGTGGTGTGCCACGGCCACCGCGGTTCCAAGGCGGACATGCTCGGCATCGGGCCGGGGCTGTGGCGCGAGGGGTGGTCGGTCCTGCTCCTCGACTTCCGCGGCAACGGGGACTCCGCCGACGGCCCGCAGTCCCTGGCGCACTACGAGCAGCTCGACCTCGAGGCCGCCCTCGACTGGGTGGCCGCCCGGCGCCCGGGTGCCGGCATCGACCTCGTCGGGTTCTCGATGGGTGCCGCCGTCGTCCTGCAGGTGGCCGCCCGGGACCAGCGGGTGGCACGGGTGGTTGCGGACTCGTCCTTCGCCGACATGCGCGACGTGGTGGCGACGGCGGCTCGCGGCATGCGGCTGCCCCCGGTGCCGCTGGTGCACCTGGTGGACCGCGTCACGCGATGGCGCTACGGGTACCGGTTCAGCGAGGTGGAGCCGGTGGAAGTGGTGGCCGACATCGCACCGCGCCCGCTGCTGCTCGTGCACGGCACCGAGGACTCCGTGATCCCCGTGGCCCACGCCCACCGGCTGGCGGCTGCGGCCGGCCAGGGGGCCGAGCTGCGCATCGTGGACGGGGTGGACCACTGCGGGGCCTACTTCGCCGACCGGCCCGGCTACATCCGGGCCGTGGCGGACTTCCTCCGCGGCTGAGGCGAGGTCGGTCCCCGACCACCGGCCACCGTGGCGCACCTGCTGTGCGGCCCATGGTCACGTTCCGACAGTGTCGGGCGGAGAGATGAGTGTCCTACGGTCAGGAGTGCCCGACCGCTGGCCATTCCCGGAAGATCACATGCCCACTCATCCCGCCGGTCGTCCCGATCCCGTCTCGGATCCCCGCACCCCCTCCCCAGGCCGTGCTGCGCCCTCGCCGCGGCTCATGGTCCCTCTCGTGGGTGCTGGTCTGGGAATGGCTGTCTACCTCGGTCTGCGCCCCTACGGTGACCACTCACAGGACCCTGCCGTGGCCTTGGCCGCCTTCGCCCAGCCACTCTGGGTGGTGGCCCACCTGGCAGGCATGGCGGCACTCGCCTCGGTGGGTTGGGTGGCGGTGCGCTGCTCCGAGCTGGTTCCCGGAAAGGCCTCCCGCATCGCGCGCTGGTGCGGTTGGTGCGGTCTGGTGGGTGCCGGTCTGGTGATGCCCTACTACGGGGTCGAGGCGCTGGCCCTGCACGAGCTGGGTCGTGCCGTGTCAGCAGAGGATCTCGCCCCGGATCAGGCCATGGCACTGGTCGAGGCGGTCCGCGGCAACTTCGTGGGCGTGTCCCTGTTCGCTGCCGGTCTGCTGATGCTCGCTGCGGCCGGGCTGCTGGCGGCCCTGGCGTGGCAGCGGGCAGCCCACGGGGGCCTGCGGTGGGCGGGCTGGCCACTGGGCGGTCTGGTGGCGCTCGTGCTGCCGCAGTACTACCTGCCGCCGGCAGGACGGGTGACCTTCGGTGTCGCCTTCGCCGTGGCCGCCCTCGCATGGGCGGGCGCCGCATGGGCCCAGAGCCCCCGGCACGGTCTCCGGCGCGCCCCCGGGC
>NZ_KV824442.1:0-6729 GCF_001816045.1 Kytococcus sp. HMSC28H12 | reverse complement strand
CACGGCGCTCGCCGAGGCGGCCCGCGGCGTGGCCGCCGACCCGGCCGTGTGCGCCTCGCTGGACGAGCGCAGCGCCGAGGTGGTGGGTGCCCTCGTGGAGCGGCACGGCTCCGAGCTCGCCGGCGTGATCTCCGACACCGTGGCCGGCTGGGACGCCACGCAGACCGCGGAGCTCCTCGAGGCCTACGTGGGCAAGGACCTGCAGTTCATCCGCATCAACGGCACGGTCGTGGGCGGACTCGTGGGGCTGGTGCTGCACGCCCTCACCCAGGTCCTGTGAGCCGCCTCGTAGAATCCGTGCGACCCACCCCCGACCGGCCCACCCCAGGAGGCGCCCCGTGCTCGTGCTGATCCTCGCGCACCTCGTGGCCGCCCTGGCCGCGCCGTGGCTCGTCCGCGCGATGGGTTCCCGGGCGTTCATCCCGCTCTCGGTGCCGTCGCTGGCCACCGTGGTCTACCTCGTGCGCCAGGCCGCGACCGTGCACGCCGGCGCCACCGACCACCCCCACCACGGGGTCGGCCACGGGTCGGCCGGACTGCCGCCGGCGGTCACCGAGTCGTGGACCTGGGTGCCCCAGCTGGGCATGGACCTGGACTTCCGCCTCGACGGCCTGTCCTGGCTGCTGGCGATGGTGGTGGCCGGCGTGGGCACGCTCGTGCTGCTCTACTGCACCGGGTACTTCTCCGACGACGAGGAGGGGCTGGGCCTGTTCGCCGGCTCGCTCACCGCCTTCGCCGGCGCGATGCTGGGCCTGGTCACCACCGACAACATGCTGGTGCTCTACGTGTTCTGGGAGCTCACCAGCATCCTGTCCTTCCTGCTCATCGGGCACCGCATCACCTCGCGCCACTCCCGCTCGGCGGCCATGGAGGCGCTGGTCATCACCGCCGGCGGTGGGCTGGCCATGCTCGTGGGCATCATCGGCCTGGGGGCCGCGACGGGCAGCTACTCCATCAGCAACCTGCTGGCGCACCCGCCGCAGGCGGACGCCCTGGTCACCACCTCGGTGGTGCTGCTGCTCGTGGGTGCCTTCACCAAGTCGGCCCAGGTGCCCTTCCACTTCTGGCTCCCGGGCGCCATGGCCGCGCCCACGCCGGTGAGCGCCTACCTGCACGCGGCGGCCATGGTGAAGGCCGGCATCTACCTGGTGGCCCGTTTCGCCCCGGCCTTCGCCCACCTCGAGGTGTGGCAGTGGGCCGTGCTGCTGCTCGGTGGCCCCACGATGCTGGTGGGTGCCTACCGCTCGCTGCGCCAGGTGGACATCAAGCTGGTGCTGGCCTACGGCACCGTGAGCCAGCTGGGCTTCCTCGTGCTCGTGGTCGGCCACGGCACCCAGGACGCCGCCCGCGCGGGCCTGGTGCTGCTACTGGCCCACGCCCTGTTCAAGGGCTCGCTGTTCCTCGTGGTCGGCGCCATCGACCACTGCACCGGCACCCGCGACCTGCGCCGCCTCTCGGGCCTGTCGCGGAGCATGCCGCTGCTCTTCGCCACCGCCTGCGTCTCCGCGGCCTCGATGGCGGGCCTGCCGCCGCTGCTCGGCTTCGTGAGCAAGGAGGGCGCCTACACGGCGCTGGACCCGACGGTGCACGGCTGGGCCACGCGGGAGGGTGTGGCCTTCTTGGTCGTGCTCGTCGGCTCGATGATGACCTTCGCCTACTCGGCCCGCTTCCTGTGGGGCGCCTTCCGCACCCAGCGCACCAAGCCGGCCACACCGGTGCACGCCCCGGGCTTCTTCCTCCAGGCCAGCCCCGCCCTGCTGGCCGTCGGCACCATCGTGCTCGGCCTGGCCAGCGGCCCCCTGCTGGAGCCGGTGGTGGGCAACTACGCGTCCTTCTGGCCGGCCTCGGAGCACCCGTTGCACCTGGGGCTCTGGCACGGCTGGACCGTGGTCCTGGCCTTCACGCTGCTCACCTACGCCGTCGGTGTGGTGCTGCACCTGCGTCGCCGCCAGGTCAACGGCTTCCAGCGCGGCGTGGCCGCCCTGGGCCTGCCCGGCGCCGAGCGCGGCTTCCAGCTGACCATGCGCGCGGTGGACCGGGGGGCGCTGGCGGTCACGGGCCTGTTCCAGCGCGGCTCGCTGCCGGTGACCCTGGGCATGATCTTCGTGGTGGCCGTGGCCGTGCCGGTGGGGGTCCTGCTCATGCAGGACGTGCCGATGCCCGAGCACTACCGCCTCATGGACTCGTGGGCCCAGCTGGGTGTTGCCGTGGTGACCGCCGCCGCCGGTGTGCTGGCCGCGCTCTCCACCCGCCGCCTGCGCGCGGTGGTGCTCGCCGGCGTCACCGGCTACGGCTCGGCGGCGCTCTTCATGCTCTACGGCGCCCCGGACCTCGCGCTCACGCAGCTCATGGTGGAGAGCATCTCCATCGTGGTGTTCATCCTCGTGCTGCGCCGCATGGCCGGCCAGTTCCCGGACACCCCGCGCCGGGTGGAGAAGGTGCTGCGCGTGCTCATCGCCGTGGGGGTGGCCGGTGTGCTCACCCTGGTGGCGCTGGTCTCCGCGGCCTCCCGCGCGCACGTGCCGGCCAGCGCCGGCCTGCTGGAGACCGCGTACACCAAGGGCGGTGGCCACAACGTGGTCAACGTGATCCTCGTGGACACCCGAGGCTGGGACACCATGGGTGAGATCGCCGTGGTGCTCGTCTGCGCCACCGGTGTGGCCTCGCTGGTCTTCCTGCGCGAGGAGGTGCTGGAGACCGCCCGCGTCGCCGCGTCGGCCACCCGCACCCGCCGCACCATGCACCTGGAGGCCGACACCAAGGGCTCCCGCTGGCTGGCCGACGCGGTGAACATGAAGCACACCCGCCGCTCGGCGGTGCTCGAGGTGGTCACCCGCCTGGTCTTCCACTCGATGGTGGTGTGGAGCCTGTACGTGCTGCTCGTGGGCCACGACGCCCCCGGCGGCGGCTTCGCCGGCGGCCTCATCGCCACGCTGGCGCTCACCGTGCGCTACCTGGCCGGTGAGGCCGACGAGCTGCGCGCCGCGGCCCCGGTGCTCTCGGGCACGCTCATGGGCGCCGGCCTGGGCCTCGCGGTGACCACCGGTGTGCTCGGCATGGTGGCCGGGGGAGAGCCCCTGCAGTCGTGGGTGTTCAACCTGGACGTCCCGGTGCTGGGCCACCTGCACCTGGTGACCCCCGCCTTCTTCGACGTCGGGGTCTACCTCGTGGTCGTCGGCATGGGCGTGGGCCTGCTCACGAGCCTCGGTGCCGGCGTGGACCAGCAGATCGAGTCCGAGCGCGGCGAGGGGCACCGTGACGCGCTGAGCCGCCACGCGGACGACGAGTTCCACCGCTACGGCCTGCGCCACACCGACCGACCCGTCGAACGACCGGAGGTGGACGCGTGAGCGAGCCGATGACCCCCTCCCTGGCCCTCCTCGGCGTCGGTGCCGTGCTCGTGGGCTGCGGTGTGTACCTGATGCTGGCGCGCTCGATCGTGCGCATGCTCATCGGCTTCGTGCTGGTGGGCAACGGCGTCAACCTGCTCTTCCTGGGTGCCGCGTCCCCGCCCGGGGAGCCGCCGATCATCGGGCAGGTGCCCGGCGAGGACATGGCCGACCCGCTGCCGCAGGCGATGATGCTCACCGCGATCGTCATCTCGCTGGGGCTCGTGGCCTTCCTGCTGGCCCTGGCGCACCGCTCGTGGCAGCTGGCCGGCACCGACCGCGTCACCCACGACCCGGAGGACCTGCGCATCGTGCTGCGGGCCGACCGCAGCGACATGTCCGGCTCGGACTTCGCCGGCGACGACGACCTCACGCCCGACGACGTGGACGACGTGGACGTGGACGCCGAGGGCGACCACTACATGGAGCTGGCCGTGCGCCGCTTCAAGGAGCGCCGCCGGGAGATCCGCCGCCACCGCGCGCGGGCCTTCCAGCCGCTCGAGGACGACCAACCGCCCGTGGACTCGAGGGGAGGCCGCCGATGAGCGAGGTGAACCTCTCCTTCATCGCGCCGCTGCTGGTGATGCTGCCGCTGCTGGCCGCGGGCGTGACGCTCGCCGCCGGGCGGCACACGCTGGTGCAGCGCATCATCTCCACCGCCGTGGTGGCGGCCTGCCTGGCCGGCTCGGTGCTGCTGCTGTGGGCCGCGGACACCCGCGGCCCGCAGGTGGTGGCCACCGGTGCCTGGGTGCCCTACGAGGGCATCGTGCTGGTGGTCGACCGGCTCTCGGCGCTCATGCTCATCGTGGGCTTCACGATCATCCTGGGTGTGCTCTGGTACTCCAACGCCGAGGGGCGCGAGTCCTTCGACCAGGAGGCCAGCGGCAAGGCCCCGCTGCCGATCTTCCACCCCTCGCTGCTGGTGATGACCGCCGGCGTGGCCACCACCTTCGTCTCCGGCGACCTGTTCCACATGTACGTGGGCTTCGAGGTGCTGCTCGGTGCCAGCTTCGTGCTGCTCACGCTCGGCGGCACGGTCTCCCGCGTGCGCGCCGGCGTCACCTACGCCTTCGTCTCGCTGCTGAGCTCCACGGTGTTCCTCTTCGCCGTGGCCATGGTCTACACCGCCACCGGCACGGTGAACCTGGCGCAGGTCTCCCAGCGCATGGCCGAGCTGCCCCAGGGCACGCAGGTGATGCTGCAGGCGCTGCTGCTGGTGGGCTTCGCCATCAAGGCCGCCGTGTTCCCCATGAGTTCCTGGCTGCCGGACTCCTACCCGACGGCGCCGGCGCCGGTCACGGCCGTCTTCGCCGGTCTGCTCACCAAGGTGGGCGTGTACGCGATGATCCGCACGCAGACCCTCGTCTTCCCAGGCGGCATCCTCCACGAGCTCATGCTCTGGGCGGCGCTGCTCACGATGGTGGTGGGCATCCTCGGCGCCGTGGCGCAGACCGAGGTCAAGCGGATGATCTCGTTCACCCTCGTGAGCCACATCGGCTACATGCTCTTCGGGTTGGCCATCGGCACGCCGGCCGGCATCGCCGCGGCGATCTTCTACGTGATCCACCACATCCTCATCCAGGCCACGCTGTTCCTCGTGACGGGCATGGTGCAGCGCCGCACGGGCGTGAGCACGCTCGACCGTCTGGGCGGCCTCATCCGCACCGCGCCGTGGATCGCGCTGCTGTGGTTCGTCCCGGCCATGAATCTCGCGGGCATCCCGCCGTTCTCCGGGTTCATCGGCAAGGTCGGTCTCATGCGGGCCGCCGCCCAGATCGGCACCCCGATGCTGTGGCTGCTGGTGGCCGGCAGCGTGGTCACCTCGCTGCTCACGCTGTACGCCATCGCCAAGACCTGGGCCAAGTCCTTCTGGGGCGCCCCCAACCGCGCCGAGGGGATGGGGCAGCAGGCCGTGCCCATCGGCCCCGGGCTGTTCCTGCCCACCGGTGTGCTGGTGCTCGTCGGCATCGGCCTGACGGTCTTCGCCGGCCCGATCTACGGGGTGAGCGAGCGCGCCGCGGCCGACCTGGTGAACCGGAGCAGCTACGTGCAGGCCGTGGCCGACGCCGCGGACACCGCGGGCAGCCACTACCCGGCCCCGCTCGACCCGACCGAGCAGGGGGGTCACTGATGGTGCGCCGACTCCAGCTCCTCCCGCTGCTGTGGCTCGTGGTCGTGTGGGTCGTGGCGTGGGGCTCGTACTCGCCGATGATCCTCTTCGGCGGCCTCGTGGTCGGGCTCTTCGTGACCCTCGCCTCGCCGCTGCCGCGGCTCAACCTCAACGCGACGGTGCGGCCGTGGGCGCTGCTGGTGCTCGTGGTGCTCTTCCTCAAGGACCTCGCCAAGGCGGTCTGGGACGTCTCGATGATGGCCCTGCTGCCCGGCCGGACGACGGACGCGGCCATCATCACGGTGCGCTTCGCCGCCGACGAGGAGCTCTTCCAGACCATCACCTCCGAGCTCATCACCCTCGTGCCGGGCACGATGGTGATCGACCTCGACGACGAGACCCGGGTGGCGCATGTGCACTGCCTGGGCGTGAAGGACGAGGCCGACGCCGAGGCCGTGCGCCAGGAGTGCCTGGAGCAGGAGCGCCGCGTGCTGGCCGCCTTCGACGCCGACTACCGCCGGGAGGACCGATGAACGAGATCGCGATCTGGCTCATGGCCGGGGCGGCTGCGGTGCTGGTGGCCGCCGCTGGCCTGGCCCTGGTGCGCATCGTGCGGGGACCCGCGGGGCTGGACCGCATGGTGGCTTCCGACGTGCTCGTGAGCGTGCTCTTCGGCTTCTTCTGCCTCATCGGTGCCTGGTGGCAGTTCCCGCAGGTCACCACGGTGATGGTCTCGCTGTCGCTCGTGGCCTTCCTGGGGGCGGTGGCCGCCGGCCGCTACGCCGCCCGCGACCGCGACCGCGGCTGGGCCCGCGACGAGCGGGTCGACATGTCCGCCGACGGGAGGCCCTCGTGACCGACGTCCTGCAGATCGTCGGCGGCGTGCTCATGCTCGTGGGTTCGCTGCTCTCGCTCGTGGCCGCCATCGGGCTGGTGCGCTTCCCCGACGTGCTCACCCGCATGCACGCCGCCACCAAGCCGCAGACCCTGGGCCTGGTGCTGCTGGGCCTGGGCCTGTGCCTCGTGGTGCGCGAGTGGGCGGTGTGGGGTGCCGTGGCCCTGACCGTGCTCTTCCAGTTCCTCACCGCCCCGGTCTCGGCGCACATGGTGGGCCGAGGTGCCCTGCGCACCGGGCAGGTGCGCCTGCCGCTGTACGAGGACCCTGCCGCCGCCGACGGGCAGGCCGGCACGCCGTCCAGCGCGTCCGCCGCCGGGGCCGGTGCGCGCGCC
>NZ_KV824441.1:0-1515 GCF_001816045.1 Kytococcus sp. HMSC28H12 | reverse complement strand
CGGGGCGGGGCGGGTGGGGAGTGCGGGCGGGGGAGCGCCTCAGCACTCGATGACGTTCACCGCCAGTCCGCCGCGCGCGGTCTCCTTGTACTTCACCTTCATGTCCGCACCCGTCTCCTTCATGGTCTTGACGACCTTGTCCAGGCTGACGATGTGCGAGCCGTTGCCGCGCAGCGCGGTGCGGGCCGAGGTGATGGCCTTGACCGAGGCCACGGCGTTGCGCTCGATGCAGGGGATCTGCACGAGGCCGCCCACCGGGTCGCAGGTGAGGCCCAGGTTGTGTTCCATGCCGATCTCGGCGGCGTTCTCCACCTGCTCGGGCGTGCCGCCGATGACCTGCGCGAACGCGCCGGCCGCCATCGAGCAGGCCGAGCCGACCTCTCCCTGGCAGCCCACCTCGGCACCGGAGATGGACGCGTTCTCCTTGAACACCACGCCGATGGCGCCGGCGGTGAGCAGGAAGTCGACCACGCCGTCGTCGTCGGCGCCGGGCACGAAGTCCACGTAGTAGTGCAGCACCGCCGGGATGATGCCGGCCGCACCGTTGGTGGGGGCGGTCACCACGCGGCCGCCCGAGGCGTTCTCCTCGTTGACCGCCAGCGCGTACACGGTGATCCAGTCCATGCCCGACAGCGGGTCGGTGGACTCGCGGCCGGCCTGCTCCAGCGCCTCCCACAGGGCGGGGGCGCGGCGCGGCACCTTGAGCCCGCCGGGCAGGGTGCCGGTGGCGTGGGTGCCGTTGTGCACGCACTCGCGCATCACCTGCCAGATCTCCAGCAGGCCGGCGCGCACCTCCTCCTCGGAGCGCCACACCTTCTCGTTCTCCATCATCACCTGCGGGATGGTCATGCCGGTCTCGCGGCAGATAGCCAGCAGCTGGTCGCCGGTGGTGAAGTAGTGCGGCAGCGGGGTGTCGTCCTCCACGATGTGGGTCTCGCCGTCGGCGTTCTCGTTGACCACGAAGCCGCCGCCCACGGAGTAGTAGACGTGCTCGCTGAGCTGGGTGCCGTCGGCGTCGAAGGCGGTGAAGCTCATGCCGTTGGGGTGCAGCGGCAGGGTCTTGCGGCGGTGGAGCACGAGGTCGGTGTCCTCGTCGAAGCGGATCTCGCGGCCGCCGTTGAGCGGCAGGCGCTTGTCCTGCCGGATGCGCTGCAGGGTGCCCTCCACGGCGCGCGGGTCGCAGACCTCGGGGCGCTCACCGGCCAGGCCGAGCATGACGGCCTTGTCCGAGCCGTGCCCCACGCCGGTGGCGCCGAGCGAGCCGTACAGCTGGGCGTGGATGCGCTCCACCTTCTCGAGCACGCCCTCCTCGCCGAGCTTCTCCGCGAACATCACGGCGGCCCGCATCGGCCCGACGGTGTGCGAGCTGGAGGGGCCGATGCCGATCGAGAACAGGTCGAACACGCTGAGCGCCACTGTCACTCCTTGGTGGGGGTAGACGGTGCCCGCGGGGGTGGTCGCGGGCCGTCGCACAGTGTCTCACCGAACCCTCCGCGCGCACGATGGCGCGCGCCC
>NZ_KV824440.1:0-3998 GCF_001816045.1 Kytococcus sp. HMSC28H12 | reverse complement strand
GCGCCTGGCCGACCTCGCCGGGCAGGACCGGGTGCGCGACCAGCTGCACCTGGTGCTCGAGGCCGCCCGCCGCCGGGGCGCGCCGGCCGACCACATCCTGCTCTCCGGGCCGCCCGGGCTGGGCAAGACGACGCTGGCCATGATCGTGGCCGCCGAGATGGGCGCGCCGATCCGCATCACCTCCGGACCGGCCATCCAGCACGCCGGCGACCTGGCCGCCATCCTCTCCTCGCTGGCCGAGGGGGAGGTGCTCTTCCTCGACGAGATCCACCGCATGTCGCGGGCCGCCGAGGAGATGCTCTACCTGGCCATGGAGGACTTCCGCGTGGACGTGGTGGTGGGCAAGGGCCCCGGGGCCACCGCCATCCCGCTGGAGCTGCCGCCGTTCACCGTGGTGGGCGCCACCACGCGCTCGGGGCTGCTGCCCGCGCCGCTGCGCGACCGCTTCGGGTTCACCGGGCACCTCGACTACTACGCGGCCGAGGACCTGGCCACGATCCTCACCGTGAACGCCCGCAAGCTGGGCGTGCAGGCCGAGCCCCGGGGCATCGCGGAGATCGCCGGCCGGTCCCGGGGCACGCCCCGCATCGCCAACCGGTTGCTGCGGCGCGTCCGGGACTGGGCCCAGGTGCACGGCCGCCAGGTGGTGGACGCCGAGGCCTCGCGGGAGGCCCTGGACCTCTTCGACGTCGACCTGCAGGGCCTGGACCGGCTGGACCGCGCGGTCCTGGAGGCGCTGTGCCGCCGCTTCGACGGCGGCCCGGTGGGCCTGACCACGCTGGCCGTGGCCGTGGGGGAGGAGCCCGACACCGTGGAGACCGTGGCCGAGCCCTACCTGGTGCGCGAGGGTTTCGTGGTCCGGACCCCCCGGGGGCGTGCCGCGACCCCCGCGGCCTGGCGCCACCTGGGCGACGAACCGCCGCCACCCGCGGGTCGCTTCGGCCACCCGGCGCCCCTCGCCTAGACTCACTCCCCGCCGTGCCCGAGGGGGCGGCCCCAACCCACGAACCGAGGTAAGTCGATGCCCATGCCGCGCGAACGGGCCCGCTTGGGGGTGCGCCGATGAACATGCGTGCCCAGCGGGCCAAGGCCGTGAACACCCTGCTGACGCTGCTGCTGCTCCTGATGCTGCTGTTCGGAGGCCTGGGCGCCGCCCACCTCTTCGCCAAGCCGCAGGCGTCCCTGACCCCGATGCTCGGGCTGGACCTCGAGGGCGGGCAGCAGCTCATCCTCGAGCCGGCCGTCGAGGGCGGTCAGGTGACCAGCGGCCAGGTGGACCAGGCCGTGAACATCATCCGGCAGCGCGTGGACGGCTCCGGCGTGGCCGAGGCGGAGGTGACCACCCTGGGTGGCCGCAACATCTCCGTGGCCATGCCCGGTACCCCCGACCCGGCGGTCATCGAGTCGCTGCAGGCCTCGAGCCGCATGACCTTCCGCGAGGTGCTGGCCGTGGAGTCCGGTGCCCCGGCGCCGAAGAACCCCAAGAACCTGCCGGGCTACGAGGGCAGCTCGTCGAAGGACGGCAAGGCCTCCGGCAAGGAGTCGGGCAAGGGGTCGACGGGCGGCTCGAGCGCCCCGGCCACCATCGCCGAGGGCGTGTGGCCGGCCCAGTCGTCGCCGAAGGCCACCGACTCCTCGAAGGACTCCAGCGCCTCGTCGTCGGGCAAGGACTCGGGCAAGGCGTCCGACAAGGCGGCTCCGAGCGCCTCGGCCTCGCAGGGTTCCGGGGACGCCGCCTCCTCGCCGGCCCCGACGGGCTCGGACGACGCGCAGCAGCCCGCGCAGGGCGACGGCACGCCGCACGGCAAGGACATCACCATCCCGGCCGCCGTGCAGAAGCGCTTCGACAGCTACGACTGCGGCACGGACAAGACCCGCGAGGAGGCCCAGTCCGCCGGCGACGACGACTTCGTGGTGGCCTGTGACCCCACCGGTACCGAGAAGTTCCTGCTCAGCCCCACCCGCATCGAGGGTTCGAGCATCGCCGACGCCTCCTCCGGCCCGGAGACCAACCAGCAGGGTCAGCCCACCGGCAAGATCGCCGTGAGCCTCGAGCTGGACGGCAAGGCCGCCGACACCTTCGCCGACCTCTCGGCGGTCATGGCCGCCCAGCCCAAGGACTCGCCGTACAACCGGTTCGCGATGCTGCTCGACGGCGAGGTCATCTCCGCCCCGGGCATGAACCAGGTCATCACCAACGGCCAGGCCTCCATCACTGGCGACTTCACCGCCGAGGAGGGCAAGGCCCTGGCCGACCAGCTGAAGTTCGGTGCCCTGCCGTTCTCGTTCAAGCTCCAGTCCTCCGAGCAGATCAGCCCCACCCTGGGTGACGAGCAGCTGCGTTGGGGCATCTGGGCCGGCGTGATCGGCCTGGCCCTGGTGGCCGTCTACTCGCTCTTCCAGTACCGCGCCCTGGGCCTGGTCACCCTGGCCTCCCTCGCGCTGGCCGCCCTGCTGGCCTACCTCGCGGTGGTGCTCCTGGGCTGGCAGTACAACCTGCGCCTCACGATGGCCGGCATCACCGGCCTCATCGTGGCCATCGGTGTGACCGCGGACTCCTTCATCGTGTACTTCGAGCGCGTCCGCGACGAGGTGCGCGAGGGGCGGCCGCTGCGCAACGCCGTGGACACCGGCTGGGCCCGTGCACGCCGCACGATCCTCATCTCGGACGCGGTGAACCTGCTCGCGGCGGTGATCCTCTACCTGCTCAGCGAGGCCAACGTGAAGGCCTTCGCGTTCATGCTGGGGCTCACCACCATCATCGACCTCGTGGTGGTCATGCTCTTCACCCACCCGGTGGTGACGCTGCTGGCGCAGACCCGCTTCTTCGGTGACGGCCACAGGCTCTCGGGCATGAACCCCGAGAGCCTGGGTGCCCGCCGCACCACCTACGTGGGCCGGGGCCGGGTGCGTTCCCTGCCCGACACCCCGCCGACCACCGGCACGACCACGGAGGCCGCTCTCTGATGGGTTTCGCACAGTTCGGCAACGACCTGCACACCGGCCGCCGCCAGTTCGACTTCGTCGGCCGCCGCAAGCTCTGGTACACGGTCTCGGCGGTGCTCCTGGCGCTCTCGCTGCTCGGCCTGTTCGGCCGCGGCCTCAACCTGGGCCTGGAGTTCACCGGTGGCTCGGACTTCCGGGTGGCCGGGGTGAGCGACACCACGGACTACGAGGCCCGTGCGGCCCGGGCGCTCGACGCCCAGGTGGGCGCCGGGGAGACGGTGCGCTCCAGCGTCATCGGCGGCGAGACGGTCCGCGTGCAGACCGGCAGCCTCGAGGGCGGCTCGACGGGCCTGGACAAGGCCCGCAGCGCCCTGGCGCAGGAGTTCGACGTGCCCGCCAAGGACGTGGCCGGATCCCTGGTGGGTCCGTCCTGGGGCAAGGAGGTCAGCCGCAAGGCCGTGATCGCCCTGGGTGTCTTCCTCGGCCTGGTCTCGCTCGTGCTGGCCCTGTACTTCCGCACCTGGAAGATGGCGCTGGCAGCCCTGGTGGCCCTGCTCCACGACCTCGTGTTCACCGTCGGCGCCTTCGCGCTGGCCGGTTTCGAGGTCTCCCCGGCCTCGGTCATCGGCTTCCTCACCATCCTCGGCTACTCGCTCTACGACACCGTGGTGGTGTTCGACAAGCTGCGCGAGAACGTCGACGACGCGATGAAGCACAAGAACCGCACCTACGCCCAGGCGGCCAACACGGCCGTCAACCAGACGCTGGTGCGCTCCATCAACACCTCGGTGGTGGCGCTGCTGCCGGTGGCGGCCATCCTCGCGGTGGGCTTCGGCAAGCTGGGTCCGGGCACGCTGCTGGACCTCTCGCTGGCCCTGTTCATCGGCATCGCGGTGGGCACCTTCTCGTCGATCTTCATCGCCACGCCGCTGCTCGTGCAGCTGCGTCAGGGCGAGCCGGGCATCCGCGCCCACGACGCCGAGGTGCGCCAGCGCCAGCGCGCGCGGGCGCAGGCCATCATCGCCCGCAAGCGCGAGGCGGCGGCCGCCCCG
>NZ_KV824439.1:0-1259 GCF_001816045.1 Kytococcus sp. HMSC28H12 | reverse complement strand
CCGCCGTGCGCGCCACCGCCGGCGCCACCCGTGTGGTGCTGGCGCTGCCGGCCACCGACGCCACCGGCACCGTCGCCGCCGCCGAGGGCGCCGTGCTGGGCGCCTACGCCGACACCCGCTTCAAGAGCTCGGTGGAGGCCACCGACGAGGTGGAGGCCGAGGCCCCCGAGGTGCGCAGCATCGCCGTGGTGCCCGCCGGGGACGCCGCCGAGGTGGAGACCGGGCTGCAGCGCGCCCTGGTGCTGGGCCGCCAGATGGCCTACGCCCGCGACCTGGTGAACACCCCCGCCAACTTCCTCTACCCCGAGTCCTTCGCCGCCTCGGTGACCGAGCGCGCGCCGCAGGGCGTGGAGGTCGAGGTCATCGACGACGCGCAGCTGGAGTCCATGGGCGCCGGCGCCATCCACGGCGTGGGCAAGGGCTCGGCGCGCGGTCCCCGCATCGCGGTGCTGCGCTACCGCCCGGCCGGTGCCCAGAAGCACGTGGCGATGGTGGGCAAGGGCATCACCTTCGACACCGGTGGCCTCTCCCTCAAGCCGCCGCAGGGCATGACCACCATGAAGTGCGACATGGGTGGCGCGGCCGCCGTGGCCGGCGCCGTGTTCGCCGCCGCCGAGCTGGGCGTGCAGACGGCCGTCACCGGCATCCTCTGCCTGGCCGAGAACATGCCCTCGCGCGACGCCCAGCGCCCCGGTGACGTGGTGACCGCCCTCAACGGCCTGACCGTGGAGGTGCTCAACACCGACGCCGAGGGCCGTCTGGCCATGTGCGACGGCCTCGTGCTGGCCACCCGCGAGAAGCCCGATCTGGTGCTCGACATCGCCACCCTCACCGGTGCCGCGGTGATGGCCCTGGGCGACCGCACCGCCGGCGTCGTGGCCAACGACGACGCCCTGCGCGAGCGCGTGGTGGGTCTGGCCGAGCGCACCGGCGAGCCGCTGGTGGGCCTGCCCATCCCCGAGGAGGTGCACGAGGGCCTCGTCTCCCCCGTGGCCGACCTGCGCAACATCATCGGCTACGGCAAGCCGGCCGGCATGCAGACCGCCGCGGCCTACCTGATGCGCTTCGTGGGCTCCACGCAGGGTGAGGACCACGTCACGGGCGACGCCCAGCAGCTGCCGTGGGCCCACATCGACATCGCCGGCCCGGCCTTCCACGAGGGCAGCCCGTGGGGCTACACCCCCGCCGGCGGCACCGGCTCCGGCCTGCGCACCCTGCTGGCCGCCGTCGAGGACGTGCCGCTGGCCTGACGCGCCCAC
>NZ_KV824438.1:0-747 GCF_001816045.1 Kytococcus sp. HMSC28H12 | reverse complement strand
CGAGGCGCTGCCGGTGCTCACGCGGGCCAGCGCCTGCCCCATCGTCACCGCCCCCACCTCCCGGGCGCCGGCGCGGTCGGCGAGCAGCTCCACCAGCAGCTCCACCTCGGCCAGGGCCCGCGGGTGGCGCAACGGGGCGGGCACGGCGGCGTCCATGACGCTGAAGAACTCGCGCACCAGGTCGTGGCGGCGGCGCAGGTGCTCGCGCTCGTGGCAGTACACCCCGTGCAGCTGGAGCTGGCTCAGCCCCTCCACCACCGGGCGCGACATCACGATGCGGGCGCGGCGCCCCGGCAGGCACCAGGCCACGGGGGCGTCGGCGTCGATGACGCGCAGCCGGTCGCGCACGCCGTGGCGGGGGTCGAGCAGGTCCACGGCCTCGCGGTGGCGGCGGCGCAGGGCGCGCAGGTCCGTGCCCACCAGGTGGGCGGCCAGCAGCAGCCGGGCCACGAGCACCGCCGAGAGCAGGGCCGCGCCCACCACCACACCGGGGTGCACGCCGTCGTCGGTGGTGAACAGGCCACCGAACTCGTGGGCGGCCACCAGGGGCAGCAGCACGATGGAGGCCAGGCCGCCGACGGCGCTGCCCTGCCACAGCAGGAGCCCCGCGGCTGGGGTGGCGCGGAGGCCGGTGAGCAGGGGGAGCAGGACGGGGGTGCCCAGGGTGAGCAGCACGGCCAGTGCTGCGAGCACCAGGGTGGGGGACATCGCACGCATGCTACGACGCCGTGCACCCCGGGGTGCACG
>NZ_KV824437.1:0-3874 GCF_001816045.1 Kytococcus sp. HMSC28H12 | reverse complement strand
GGCCACGGTGGGAACCCCACCGTGGCCGCCGCCGTGCCGGGCCGGCTCAGAAGAGGCCGACCACGTTCCCCTCGGTGTCGAGGTCGATGCGCTCGGCGGCGGGGTGCTTGGAGAGCCCCGGCATCGTCATGATCGACCCGGCCAGCGCGTAGACGTAGCCGGCGCCGGCGGCCAGGCGCACCTCGCGGATGGGCAGGCGCCAGCCGGTGGGCACACCCTTGAGCGTGGGGTCGTGGCTCAGCGACATCTGCGTCTTGGCGATGAGCACCGGCAGGTCGCCGTAGCCGCGCTCGGTGTAGCGCGCCAACGCCTTGGCGGCGGCCGGGGCGATGTCCACGCCGTCGGCGCCGTAGACGCTGGTGGCGATCTTCTCGAGCTTGGTCTCCAGGGAGTCGGTGAGCTCGTAGGTGGGGGTGAAGGTCACCTCGTCCTCGCAGGCCTCGGCCACGGCGCGGGCCAGCTCGCGGGCGCCCTCGCCACCGTCGGCCACGTGGGTGGAGACGGCCACGCGCGCCCCGGCCTCGGTGGCGACGCGGCGGATCACCTCGTGCTCGCTCTCGTGGTCGGTGGGGAAGGCGTTGATGGCCACCACCGGCTGCACGCCGAAGCTCTGGATGATCTCGATGTGCTTGCGCAGGTTGCCCGCGCCGGCCTCCACGTCCGCCGGGCCCTCGGTGAGCATCTCCGGCGGCAGCTCCTTGCCCACCTTCACCTCGAAGCGGTCGGAGTGCGCCTTGAGCGCGCGGACCGTGACCACCACGACCGCGGCGTCCGGGGTGAGCCCCGTGGCGCGGCACTTGACGTTGAAGAAGCGCTCGGCGCCCATGTCGGCGGCGAACCCGGCCTCGGTGATGAGGTAGTCGCCGGTCCGCGAGCCCACCTGGTCGGCCACCACCGAGGAGTTGCCGGTGGCGATGTTGCCGAAGGGGCCGGTGTGGATGAGCACCGGCGTGCCCTCCAGGGTCTGCAGCAGGTTGGGCTTCAGCGCGTCCTTGAGCAGCACGGCCATCGCGCCGGCGGCCTTGAGGTCCTCGGCGGTCACCGGCTCGCCGGCCTTCGTCCAGCCCACCACGATGCGTCCGAGGCGCTCGCGCAGGTCGGCCAGCGAGGTGGCCAGGGCGAGGATCACCATGACCTCGCTGGCGGCGGTGATGTCGAAGCCGGACTGGCGGGTCACGCCGTCGGCCGGGCCGCCGTTGCCCTCGATGACGGCGCGCAGCGAGCGGTCGTTGACGTCCATCACCCGGCGCCAGTCGATGGTGTGCAGGCCCAACTCGTTGCCGTGGTGCAGATGGTTGCTCACCATGGCGGCCAGCAGGTCGTGTGCGGCGGTGACGGCGTGGAAGTCGCCGGTGAGGTGCAGGTTGAGCACCTCCATGGGCACCACCTGCGAGTAGCCGCCCCCGGCCGCCCCGCCCTTGATGCCGAACACCGGGCCGAGCGACGGCTGGCGCAGCGCGAGCACGGGGGAGTGGCCCTCCTTGGCCATGCCCTGGGCCAGGCCGACGGCGGTGGTGGTCTTGCCCTCGCCGAAGGGGGTGGGCGTCACGGCGGTGACCACCACGTAGCGGGCACGAGGGCGGTCAGCCAAGCGATCCACGGCGGCCAGGTCCACCTTGGCCACGTGGCGGCCGTAGGGCTCCAGCAGGTCCTCGGGCAGGCCCATGTCGGCGCCCACCTCGGGCAGGGGGCGCAGCTGGGCGGCGCGGGCGATCTCGATGTCAGACGGCAGCGGTGTCATGCCGGTCATCCTGCCCCAGCCCGACTCGTGGCGGCAGGGGGTCGTGCGCACCCGTCATCGGCCCGGTTTGGGCAGCGCGGAGGGTGACGGTAGGATCACCGGGTCCGACCCGTGCACGCTCTGCGACCTGTCCCGACGAGGGGCACCGGAGTGCGTCCAGCGGGGAGAGACGACTCGAGTACCTGTCCATCCGGACCCCGAGCACACCTGCGTGCCACTCCCGAGTGCGGGGGCCACGCGCCCGGGGCCCCATCCCAACTGTCCATCGGAGTTCCCACTCAATGACTTCCACCCCCACCGCTGCTCCTGCCGCCGACTTCGCTTCGCAGGAGGAGCTGCTCGCCGCCATCGACGCGACGATGAAGAACTTCGACGATGGCGACATCGTCGAGGGGCAGATCGTCAAGGTCGACCGCGACGAGGTGCTGCTCGACATCGGCTACAAGACCGAGGGCGTCATCCCCTCCCGTGAGCTGTCGATCAAGCACGACATCGACCCCGACGAGGTCGTCGAGGTCGGCGACACCGTCGAGGCCCTGGTCCTCCAGAAGGAGGACAAGGAGGGTCGTCTGATCCTGTCCAAGAAGCGCGCCCAGTACGAGCGCGCCTGGGGCACGATCGAGCAGATCAAGGAGGACGACGGCGTCGTCACCGGTTCCGTCATCGAGGTCGTCAAGGGTGGCCTCATCGTCGACATCGGCCTGCGCGGCTTCCTCCCGGCCTCCCTCGTGGAGATGCGTCGCGTCCGCGACCTGCAGCCCTACGTGGGCCAGGAGATCGAGGCCAAGATCATCGAGCTGGACAAGAACCGCAACAACGTGGTGCTGTCCCGCCGCGCCTGGCTCGAGCAGACCCAGTCCGAGGTGCGCACCTCCTTCCTCAAGGAGCTGCAGCGCGGTCAGGTCCGCCCGGGTGTCGTGTCGTCCATCGTCAACTTCGGTGCCTTCGTGGACCTGGGTGGCGTCGACGGCCTGGTGCACGTCTCCGAGCTGTCCTGGAAGCACATCGACCACCCGGGTGAGGTCGTCGAGGTGGGCCAGGAGGTCACCGTCGAGGTCCTGGACGTCGACATGGACCGTGAGCGCGTCTCCCTGTCGCTGAAGGCGACCCAGGAGGACCCGTGGCAGCTGTTCGCTCGCACCCACGCCATCGGCCAGATCGTGCCGGGCAAGGTCACCAAGCTGGTGCCCTTCGGTGCGTTCGTGCGCGTCGAGGACGGCATCGAGGGCCTGGTGCACATCTCCGAGCTGGCCGAGCGCCACGTGGAGCTGCCGGAGCAGGCCGTGCAGGTGGGCCAGGAGGTCTTCGTCCGCGTCATCGACATCGACCTGGAGCGTCGTCGCATCAGCCTCTCGCTGAAGCAGGCCAACCAGGTGGGTTCCGAGATCGAGGAGTTCGACCCGACCCTCTACGGCATGGCCGCCGAGTACGACGAGCAGGGCAACTACAAGTACCCCGAGGGCTTCGACCCGGAGACCAACGAGTGGCTCGAGGGCTACGAGGCCCAGCGCGAGGCCTGGGAGAAGGAGTACGCCGAGGCCCACGCCCGCTGGGAGGCCCACCGCGCCCAGATCGAGAAGGCTGCGCAGGAGGACGCCGAGGCCGCCGCGGCCCCGGCCGCTGCCACCTCGTACAGCTCGGGTGGCCCGTCCGAGGACTCCGTGGAGTCCGGCATGGGTGAGGGCACCCTGGCCTCCGACGAGGCCCTGGCCGCGCTGCGCGAGAAGCTCACCGGCAACTGAGTCGGTCCGCGGCCCGGCCGCGGAAGCGCTCTGACGGCCCCGTCCACCCCTGTGGTGGGCGGGGCCGTCCGCGTGGGCGGGGTGGACAGCAGACAGGAAGGACGTGCAGGTGGACGACGTGCAGACGGCGGGGGAGACCCGGGTGCTGCTGCTGGGTGGCACGGCCGAGGCGCGGGAGCTGGCCGCGCTGCTCGTGGACGCCGGGGTGCCGGTGACCTCCTCGTTGGCCGGCCGGGTGTCGCGTCCGCGGCTGCCGGTCGGGGAGGTCCGCATCGGCGGGTTCGGGGGCGTGGACGGGCTCGTGGACGCCCTCCGCGCGGGCCGGCACACCCACCTCGTGGACGCGACGCACCCCTTTGCGGTGGGCATGCGCACCCACGCGGTGCAGGCG
>NZ_KV824436.1:0-2427 GCF_001816045.1 Kytococcus sp. HMSC28H12 | reverse complement strand
GGGGCCAGCGTGCCGGGCAGGTCCACCGCCCACCCGGCACGCCACGACCGGGCGCCCTCGTGGGTGGGGGCCGGGGTGTCGGGGGTGGTCACCGGACCAGTGTCCCCGGCGGGCCGTAGCATGCACGAACGGCCACCGGCCGCCGAGCCCGTCGACCCCGCGTCCTCGGGCCCCGACCCCTCTGACACACGCGCCCTGCGGCGCGGGAAGGCCCCACAGATGACCACACCGGCGACGGTGCTGGAGCAGTTGACCACCGACCACCCCCACTCCCCCCGCCTCACCTGCTTCGACGACGTGCGCGGCGAGCGCATCGAGCTCTCCGGCGCCGTCCTGGTGAACTGGGTCAACAAGGCCGCCAACGTGCTGCAGGAGGAGTTCGACGCCGAGCCCGGCACCGTGGTGGTGGTCGACCTCCCGCGCGGCCACTGGCGCACCGCCTACTGGGTGCTCGCGGTCTGGGCGGTGGGCGCCACCGTGTCCCTGGACGACCACGAGGGGGCCGACGTGCTCGTGACCACCCGCCCGGTGAGCGACCTGGCCGACGACTCCGACGAGGTGGTGGCCGTGACCCTGCAGGCGCTGGCCCGCCGGTGGCCGGGCGAGGACCTGCCCAGCGGCGTGTTCGACGAGGCCGCCGAGCTGGCCAGCTTCGGCGACGGGTTCACCCCCTGGCACGAGGTGTCCGAGGAGGACGACGCCCTGGTGCACCAGGGCCAGCGGTGGTCGCGTGCCGAGGTCCTCGCCCCGCAGGAACCGGGGCGCGTCCTCGTGCTCTGCGACGACCCGGCTGAGCAGGTGCGCACGGCACTCGGCGTCTGGGGCGCCGGCGGGTCGGTGGTGACGGTGGTGTCCGCCGGGCCGGTCGACACCGGCGACGCGCGGCTGGTCGCCGAGGGGGTCACCCGCACCGCCCCCGGGGCGTGAGGCAGGTCACTCCGGGGATAGTGTGCGGCCATGGACAAAGTGGTCGCTTCAGCCCGTGAGGCCATCGAGGGCCTCGAGAACGGAATGCGCGTGGCCGTCGGGGGCTTCGGCCTCTGCGGCATCCCGCAGGTGCTCATCGAGGAGGTGCACGCCGCCGGCACCGCCGAGCTCGAGGTCGTCTCGAACAACTGCGGCGTCGACGGCTGGGGGCTGGGCGTGCTGCTCGACGCCGGCCGCCTGCGCCGTGTCATCGCCTCCTACGTGGGCGAGAACAAGGAGTTCGCGCGCCAGTACCTGGAGGGCGAGCTCGAGCTCGAGCTGACCCCGCAGGGCACGCTGGCCGAGAAGCTCCGCGCCGCCGGCACCGGCCTCGCCGCCTTCTGGACCCGCACCGGCGTGGGCACCCTGGTGGCCGAGGGCGGCATGCCCTGGCGCTACGACGCCGACGGCTCGGTGGCCGTGGAGTCCCCCGCCAAGGAGACCCGCGAGTTCACGATGCTCGACGAGACCCACGAGTACGTGCTCGAGGAGTCCCTCCCCTGCCACTTCGCCCTGGTGCGGGCCGCCAAGGGCGACCGCCACGGCAACCTCGTGTTCAACAAGTCGGCCCGCAACTTCAACCCGGTGGCGGCCATGGCCGGCCGGGTGACGGTGGCCGAGGTGGAGGAGCTCGTGGAACCCGGCGAGATCGACCCCGACGAGGTGGACCTGCCCGGCGTCTTCGTGCAGCGCGTGCTGGCGCTCAGCCCGGAGCGCGCCGCGGACAAGCGCATCGAGAAGCGCACCCTCACCGAGACCCCGCAGGAGGCCTGAGATGGCGCTGACCCGTGAGCAGATGGCGGCTCGTGCGGCCCAGGAGCTGCACGACGGCGACTACGTGAACCTCGGCATCGGCCTGCCGACGCTGGTGCCCAACTACGTCGACGACGACGTGGAACTGGTGCTTCAGTCCGAGAACGGCATCCTCGGCGTGGGCCGCTACCCCACCGAGGACGAGCTGGACCCCGACCTCATCAACGCCGGCAAGGAGACCGTCACGGTGCGCCGCGGCGCGAGCTTCTTCGACTCCTCGCTGAGCTTCGGCATGATCCGCGGCGGCAAGATCGACGCGGCCATCCTGGGCGCCATGCAGGTCTCGGCCGCCGGCGACATCGCCAACTGGATGATCCCCGGCAAGATGGTCAAGGGCATGGGCGGGGCCATGGACCTCGTGCACGGCGCCAAGAAGGTGGTGGTGCTCATGGAGCACGTCGCCAAGGACGGCAGCCACAAGATCGTGCAGGAGTGCTCCCTGCCGCTGACCGGCAAGCAGGTGGTGCAGCGCATCATCACCGACCTGTGCGTCATGGACGTCACCGAGGACGGGCTGGTGCTGCGCGAGCTGGCCGAGGGCGTGACCGAGGACGAGGTGCGCGAGCGGACCGGCGCCCCGTTCACCGTCGACCTGTCCTGAGCCGACGAGCACCCCGCACGAGGACGCCCCCGGCAGTTGCCGGGGGC
>NZ_KV824435.1:0-5139 GCF_001816045.1 Kytococcus sp. HMSC28H12 | reverse complement strand
GGCGGGCGCGGGGCGAACACGTGCTCGGTGAGCACCCCGCGGAACATGGCGTGCATGCCGTTGTCCGGGTCGCAGACCCCCATCGGCGCCAGGGTGTCGCCGTGGTACCCGCCGGCCACGGTGAGCATGCGGTGCCGGCCGGTGCGTCCGCGGCCCAGCTGCACCTGGGCGCAGATCTTCAGGGCCACCTCCACGGACACCGAGCCGGAGTCCGCGAGGAAGACGTGGCGCAGCGGCTCGGGGGTCATGGCGACGAGGCGCTCGGCCAGCTCCACCGCCGGGGCGTGGGTGAGGCCGCCGAACATCACGTGGCTGAACCGGTCCACCTGCGCGTGCACCGCGGCGTCCAGGCGCGGGTGCCGGTAGCCGTGCACCATGCACCACCAGGAGGACATCGCGTCCAGCGGGGTGGAGCCGTCGGCCAGGTGCAGGCGGCAGCCCTTCGCGCCGACCACCTCGCGGGGCGGCACGGCCCCGGAGCGGCGCGAGTACGGGTGCCAGAGGACGGCGGCGTCGCGGGCGGCGGCATCGGTGCTGCGGGTCACAGTGCGGGACCCTACTGCGCCGGGTGGCCCACGGTTCCCGGGTGGGCCCAGCCTCGGTAGTTTTGCCCCCATGCGCCAGTACCTCGACCTGCTCCGCGACGTGCTGGAGAACGGCGTCGCCACCGACGACCGCACCGGCACCGGCACCCTGGCCGTCTTCGGCCGCCAGGCCCGCTACGACCTGCGCGAGGGCTTCCCGCTGGTCACCACCAAGCGCATCTACCGCAAGGGCGTCGTCGGCGAGCTGCTGTGGTTCCTGCGCGGGGACACCAACGTCCGCTGGCTGCAGGAGCGCGACATCCACATCTGGAACGAGTGGGCCGACGAGAACGGTGACCTCGGCCCGGTCTACGGCGCGCAGTGGCGCTCCTGGCCCTCGCCCGACGGCGGCAGCGTCGACCAGATCGCGAAGGTGGTCCGCAGCATCCGGGAGAACCCGGCCTCGCGCCGCCACGTCGTCAGCGCGTGGAACCCGGCCGAGGTGGACGAGATGGCCCTGCCGCCGTGCCACGCGCTCTTCCAGTTCCACGTGGCCGACGGCCGCCTGAGCTGCCAGCTCTACCAGCGCAGCGCCGACCTCTTCCTGGGCGTCCCCTTCAACATCGCCAGCTATGCGCTGCTCACCCACATGGTCGCGCACGTCACCGGCCTGGAGGTCGGCGACTTCGTGCACACGATGGGCGACCTGCACCTGTACTCCAACCACCTCGAGCAGGCCCGCGCGCAGCTCGCCCGGGAGCCGCGTGCGCTGCCGACTCTGGAGCTCAACCCCGCCGTGCGGGAGCTGGACGCCTTCGACCTCGAGGACGTGACCGTCCACGGGTACGACCCGCACCCGGCCATCAGCGCCCCCATCGCGGTCTGAGCGCCGCCGTGGGGCTGACCCGGGCTGAGCCCGTCGACGCACCGGCAGCCGCCCGCGGCGGGGCCCACCTGCGAGACTCCCCCCATGCCCTCCCCGCGCTTCCAGGTCGTCCCGTCCACCTACCTCGTGGTGCTGCGCCAGGCCCCCGACCAGCCCGGCCCCCGCACCGAGGTGCTCCTGCAGCTGCGCCGCGGCACCGGGTACATGGACGGGTGGTGGGCCTGCGGTGCCGCCGGGCACGTGGAGGCCGGCGAGTCCTTCCTGCAGACCGCCACCCGTGAGGCGGCCGAGGAGCTCGGCATCGAGGTGCACCTCGACGACCTCGAGCCCGTCAGCGTGCTGCACCGCCACGTGGCGATCTCCACCCCGCTGGAGGAGCGGATCGACGTCTTCGTGCGTCCCCGCCGCTGGACCGGGGAGCCCGCGCTGCAGGAGCCGGACAAGGCCGCCGACCTGCGCTGGTGGCCGCTGGACGCCCTGCCGGAGCGCACCGTGCCGCACGAGGCCCAGGTGCTCACCGCCCTGGCCGAGGCCCACGAGCTCGGCGAGCGCGTGCCCCCGCTCATGACGCGGGGCTTCGACCAGACGCTGACGCTCGTGGTGGCCGTGGGAGAGAACGGGGCGATCGGCCGGGACGGCGGGCTGCCGTGGCACCTGCCCGCCGACCTCAAGCACTTCAAGGACACCACCATGGGCGGCACGATGGTGATGGGCCGGCGCACGTTCGAGTCGTTCGGGCGGCCGCTGCCCGGACGCCGCCACGTGGTGCTCACCAGCGACCGGGACTGGCTGCCCGGCGGCCAGGTGGACCCGTGCGACCGGGAGGCCGGCCCCCGCTTCCCCGAGGTGCTCGTGGCCCGCACCTGGGCCGAGGCGCTGCTCATGGCCGGTGACGGGGAGGTGTTCGTCGTCGGGGGCGCGGGCGTGTTCGCCGACGCGCTGCCGCACGCGGACCGCCTCGTGGTGAGCGAGGTGCACCAGGCCCCGCAGGACGCCGACACGTTCTTCCCCGAGATCGGCCCGGACTGGCGCGAGATCTCCCGCCGCCCGGCCGACGGCTTCGAGGTGGTGGAGTACCGCCGGGGCTGAGGGGCGCGGGCCCCGGGCCCGCGGTGCGGGGTCAGCGCCGGTCGCCGAGGCCCGCGTCCAGGGCAGCGGTGATCTCCGCCCGCAGCCCGTCGTGCTCGGCTCCGAGAGCGCACGAGGCGGCGTCCGGGACCCCCGCCCACCAGGTCACACCAGCGGGCCATCGGACGAGGGGGTCGGGTTCCCAGGCGAAGCGGGGTGTGACGTGGGCGTGCAGGAAGGCATCCGTGTTGCCCTGCACCTCGAGGTTGATGCGGCGGTAGGCCGGGTCGCGCCGGCGCACCACGTGCTCCACCGCGCGGGCCAGCAGCGCGGCATCGGCCAGGAAGTCCTCCTGCCGCTCGACGGTCAGGTCGGTCAGCGTCGTGGCCGTGGGGTCGTCGGTGATGAGCACGCAGTAGCCGGGGAAGTGCTGCACGTCCCCGATCACGGCGAAGCCGGCCCGGAGGCGGCGCAGCACCGTGGGGTTCTCACCGCGCAGGGCGGAACCCACTCGGTCCCGTCTCCAGTCGGACGTGGCTGTCGTCATGCCGCATCGTAGACGGGGCAGGCCGAGGCCGTTCCTCACCCCAGGTGCAGGGTCCCGCTCACCCGGGTGGCGCACCGACCGCCCACCCACACGTCGTGCCCGTCGTCCAGGAGCTCCACCCGGCCGGCCCGACCCACGGACCCACCCTGCGCGGCCGTCCACCGTCGCGGCACCCGGCCACGCTCCCGCATCCACTGCGCCACGGAGGCCTGCAGGCTGCCGGTCACGGCGTCCTCGTGCTGGGAGGTGAAGGCGCGCACCTCGTAGGCGACGCCGGCACCCGGGTCCGTCTCGACGCCGACGACGCCACAGCGCAGACCCGTCCCCACGAGCGATCCGCCCACGGCCCGCACCGCCTCGGCGTCGGCGAGCTCCACCATCCGCCACTGCGGCCCGTTGCTGCCCCACGCGTGGGCCACGACGTCCGCGGCGGTGAGCCCCAGCGCGTCGAGGACGCGGGCCAGGTCGTCCTGGGCCAACGGGCCGGTGCGGGTGCGCTCCGGGGCGGCGAAGGACAGCAGCGCACCTGCCTGGTCCGTCCGGCCCGGTGCGCCCTCCGTCCCCTCCGCGCCCGCCCCGTCGCGGCGCACGGTGACCAGCCCGATGCCGCACTCCTGCACCACCGTTCCCGCAGTGCCCCCAGTTCCCACGGTGCCCGTGCCGCCGTCGGAGCGGCTCCCCGGCACCCCTCCGGCCCCGAGCCAGGCGTGGGCGGCCCCGAGCGTGGGGTGCCCCGCGAACGCGTACTCGGTCACCGGGGTGAGGATCCGCACCCGGTAGTCGGCGCCCGGCACGGTGGGGCGCAGCAGGAACGCCGTCTCGGAGAACTGGGTCCAGCGGGCGACGGCCTGCAGCTGCTCGTCGGTGAGGTGGTCGGCGCCGTGCACCACGGCCAGCCCGTTGCCGGTGAACGGGCCGGTGGCGAAGACGTCGACCTCGGTGACCCGGAGCATGGACCGCACGGTGACCTCCCGGACTGTGATCTCCCACCGGTCGGCGGGAGTTGGGGACACCCAGCCTCGCATGTGACGCTTCGTGATGCTGTCAATCACCTCAGCACACAATGATGACCTGCGTGTCCCGCACCTCGTGGAAGCCTGACGAGACCTTCTACCCCTCCCCCACGATGGCCACCCGCGCGCCCGCCGAGACGCTGGCGTACGTGGCCACCTTCCAGTTCGACGGCGCGGACCAGCCGAACGCGCTGGCCGTGGTGGACCTGGACCCCCAGAGCGCCGCGTACGGCTGCCGCGTTTACTGGACCAACAGCCTCTACGGCGCCTGGGACGACGACCTGTATCCCGAGGGCGTGGGTGCGTGGATGGCGAAGGCCGACGTCGACCCGGAGAACGGCGGCATGGTGCTGGACGAGACGTTCTTCCCGCACGGCGAGGACTTCCGCGGCAACCGGGTGCACCAGGTGCGCCTGCAGGGTGGCGACTCCTCCAGCGACTCGTACTGCTTCCGGTGACCGGTGGCGCGAGCCCGGGCGTGCTCCCGGCCCACGGCGGCCACGAGCACGCCCCGGCGGACCTCGGGCTCGGTGACTGGCTCGCCAGCGCCGGGCTCGGGGCCTTCCACGGGCTGAACCCCGGCATGGGGTGGCTCTTCGCGGTCTCCTTCGGGCTGCAGCAGCGCAGCCGTCGGGCGCTGCTCGGGGCGATCGTGCCGATCGCCCTGGGGCACGAGCTCTCCGTGCTGCCGACCGCCCTGGTGACCGCAGTGGTCGCCGGGGCGGTCACCCACGCCGTGGCGCTCGGCGTGGTCGCCGTGCTGCTCGTGGGCTTCGGCGTCTACCTGCTGGGGCGCCGCCGCCACTTCCGCTGGGTGGGCATGCGCCTGGGCTTCTGGGAGCTCGCCTGGTGGTCCTTCCTCATGTCCACCACCACCGGCGCGGGGCTGATGCTGGCGCCCGTCGTCGTGGGGGCGGGCGCCCCGACGCCCGAGGGGCTCACGCTGTCGCTGGGCACGGCCCTGTGGCAGGCGGCCGGGCTGGCCGTCGTCCACGCCCTGGCCATGGCCGTGGTCTCGGCCGCGATGGCGCTGGCCGTGTACGAGGTGATGGGGCTGGAGGTCCTGCGCAGCCACTGGGTGAACCTCGACCGGCTCTGGGC
>NZ_KV824434.1:0-2775 GCF_001816045.1 Kytococcus sp. HMSC28H12 | reverse complement strand
CAGCGCTTCGTGGACGAGGTGGCCCCGCGCGACGTCGTGGCCGCCGCCGTGCACGCGCAGCGCCTGGCCGGCCGGCGGGTGGAGCTGGACTGCCGCGGTGTGCGCGGGCTGGAGGAGTTCACCGCCCTGGCCGCCACCGCCGCCGCGGTCGGCCTGGACCCGCGTCGGGACCCGCTGCCGGTCTGCCCGGCCGCCCACTACACGGTGGGCGGGGTGCTCAGCGACGCCCGCGGCCGCACGACCGTGCCGGGGCTCTGGGCCGTCGGCGAGGTGGCCTGCACCGGGCTGCACGGCGCCAATCGGTTGGCCTCCAACTCGCTGCTCGAGGGGGTGGTGACCGCACGCGCGGCCGCGGCGGACGTGCTCTCGGGCGTGGGGGAGCCGGCTGAGAGCGCCGCGCAGTCGGTTGATCTGGCTGGCACCTGGCACGATGGGTGGCGCTCGCCCGTGGGGGCCGAGCGCACCATCACCGCCGATGCGGCAGAGGCCGCCCTGGCGACCGAGCGTCTCCTCGGGGACGGTCCCGCCCGCGACCCGCTGGTGGGCGAGCTGCTCTCCACCGCCGCCGGCGTGGCCCGCCGTCGCGACGAGGTGCACCGCGCCCTGACCGCGCTGGAGGGCCGCCCCGGGCCCGATGCCCTGGTGGCCCGCCTCGTGCTGCGTTCCGCCCTGCGGCGCGAGCGGTCGGTGGGCGGCCACCGGTGGGTCGAGGAGCAGGGCCAGCCCACCCGCACGGTCCGGCCCGCCAGCACAGACCAGCCCACCGGGTCCAGCCAGCCCACCCACCGCGCAGGAGCCGTCGCATGACCACGCACGCCACGCCATCGTCATCGCCATCGTCCACACTCTCGACACCCGCTGTGACCGTTCGCGCCCCGCGCCCGGCCGACGTCGACGCCCTCGTGGCCGCCGCCCTCGCCGAGGACCTCGGCACCGGCGGAGACGTCACCGCCCGCGCCACCGTCCCGGACGACGCCACCGGCGCGGCGGTCGTGGTGGCCCGCGAGGCCGGCGTCGTCTCCGGGCTGGACTTCGTGGCCGCCGCCTTCGAGCAGGTCGATCCCCGCCTCGTGGTCGAGCCGCTGGCCGCCGACGGCGACCGTGTGCCCGCCGGCACCCCACTGGCGCGTGTCACCGGGCCCACGCGCGGCATCGTCACCGGGGAGCGCGTGGCGCTGAACTTCCTCGGCCTGCTCAGCGGGGTGGCCACGGCCACCGCCCGCCTCGTGGACGAGGTGGCCGGCACCGGCGCCCGGGTGGTGGACACGCGCAAGACCGTGCCCGGTCTGCGGGCCGCCCAGAAGCGGGCGGTGCGCCACGGCGGCGGGTCCAACCACCGCCTCGGGCTGCACGACGCGGTGATGGTGAAGGACAACCACATCGCCCTGGCCGGCGGTGTGACGGCGGTGCTGGAGCGGCTCGCCGAGGGTCCGGAGGCGCCGGGCCACATGGTGCGCGTCGAGGTGGAGGTGGACACCCTCGAGCAGCTCGGGGAACTGGCCGCGTTCGACCGGGCCCGCGCCGAGGCCGGGCGGCGCCCCGTGGTGGACGTGGTGCTCCTGGACAACATGGGCCCCGCCCGGGTGCGCGATGCCGTGGCGCTGCTCCGCGGTGCCGGGCTGCGGCCGGTGGTGGAGGTCTCCGGCGGCGTGGCGCCCGGTGGTGCGGCGCGGGCGCTCGCCGAGGCCGGCGCGGACGTGCTGAGCTCCGGGGCGCTGACCCATTCCGCCCGGTGGCTGGACGTGGCGCTGGAGGACGAGCCGGCCTGAGGCGGGGCGCCCCATGCGCGCGAGGGGGTGACGCCGCGTCCCTCCTAGACTTCTGGCGCATGGAGCCGTCGCAGACCGTCCGTCGCATCGTCGTCGTGGGAGGGGCCGGTGCGCTGGGCTCCCGCTTCGTGGAGTGGTTCCGCGGCGAGGGCGACCTGGTGCACGTCATCGACCCCGCGGCGCCCTCCCGCCCCGGGTCCGACGGCCTGCCCGCGGCCTCCCACACCGGTGACCCCGCCGCGGACGCCGCCGCGCTGGCCGCCGCCGACCTCGTGCTCGTGGCGGTGCCCATCCGGGTCACCCCGGAGGTCGTCGCGGCGCTGCCCCCGCTGCGCCCCGACGCGGTGCTGGCCGACCTCACGTCCGTGAAGGCCCCCGCCGTGGCCGCGATGCTGGACACCCACCCCGGGCCGGTGGCGGGCCTGCACCCCATGTTCGGGCCGGACGTCGCCTCACCCGCCGGCGAGGTGGTGGTGCACTCCCCGGGCCGCGGCGACGTGGCCTGGCTGCTGGACCGCATCGCCGGCTGGGGGTGCCGCGTGGAGACCGTGGACGCCGCCGAGCACGACCGGCTCATGGGCGTCATCCAGGCGCTGCGGCACACCGTGACCTTCGCGTACGGCGCGGACCTGCGCCGCGAGGGGGCCGACCTGGAGACGCTGCTGGCCCTGAGCAGCCCCATCTACCGCACCGAGCTGATGATGGTGGCGCGCCTCTTCGCCCAGGACGCCGGGCTGTACCACGACATCATCACCGCCAGCGAGGCGAACCTCGAGCTGCTGCAGCACTTCCACACCACCCTCGGCGAGGTGGTGGAACGCCTCCGCGCCGGCGACCGGGAGGGCTTCCTGGCCGAGTTCGAGGCCGTCCGTGAGTACTTCGCGGGCCACTCCGAGGCGTTCCTGGCCGAGAGCCGCGAGCTGCTGCAGGCTGCCAAGAGCCTGCGCGCCGGCGGGCCCGACGAGCCCACCGGCCCGGCCGCCGACGACGACGAGCTGGCCGCCCG
>NZ_KV824433.1:0-2005 GCF_001816045.1 Kytococcus sp. HMSC28H12 | reverse complement strand
TTGTCGCACTCCTCGGTGTCCCAGACGGGGTGGGGGTGGCGGCCGACTTCTTCGAGGCGGACCGTGATGTCGGCCGCGGTGAGGGCGTCGGCGACGCGTTGGGTAACGACCATGTTGAGCGTGTCGCCGGGGTGGTAGAAGCCGCTGCCGTCCCGGCCGTCGGGGGTGGGGTCGGTGCAGTAGGACTCGAGGGTCCACACGGCAGGGAGTTTCACGGTCCTCACGTGTTCGTCATGGAAGGTCTCGGAGTAGGTCGGTGAGGTTCCGGTGATCTCCAGTGCCCACCATGCTCCGGGTTTGAGGGCCTGCATCTTGTCCGAGGGTGGGGGGAGCTCGTGGAAGTGGACGCCGGTTGCTCCCACGGCCTCGATGGTGTCCTTGAAGGAGTCGTGGACGACGGTGCCGATGATGTCCAGCGGGATGCCGAGTTCGTGCAGTCCGTTGGCGTTGGTGAGGTCGCCCTTGAGGGTCCGTCGGTCGGTGGTCTCGAGGTGGCCGTTGCGGTACACCAGCCCGTTTCCCATGTACTTGTCCTGCAGGAAAAAGTGCGGTTCGGTGCTCGCCTGCCGAGTCGTCGAGCCGGGCGACTGGTGCCGACGTTGCGGCTGCCAGGGCGTTGCGCGGGACACCGTGACCAGGTAACTGGCGCACGAGCCGTGTGGATGGCGCCCGACCACGCTGCTGCTCACCGTGCGCCGGTACCGGTGCACCGAGTGCGGCCACGTATGGCGTCAGGACACCACCGCCGCTGCCGAGCCGCGGGCGAAGATCTCCCGCGGTGGGCTGCGCTGGGCGTTGCTCGCGCTGGTCGTGCAGCACCTGACCATCGTTCGGGTCGCCGAGGCGTTGGCGGTGGTGTGGGACACCGCCAACGACGCCGTCCTGGCCGAGGGCCGGCGCGTCCTGATCGGTGACCCGGCCCGGTTCGAGGGGGTGAAGGTGGTCGGGGTCGACGAGCACGTGTGGCGGCACACCAGGAAGGGCGACACGTACGTCACCGTCATCATCGACCTCACCCCGGTCCGGGACGGTACGGGGCCCTCCCGCCTGCTGGACGTGGTCGAGGGCCGCAGCAAGAAGGCGTCCAAAGACTGGCTCGCGCAGCGGGACCAGGCCTGGTGCGACGGGATCGAGGTCGTCGCCATGGACGGGTTCGCCGGGTTCAAGACCGCCACCACCGAGGAACTGTCGGACGCGGTCACTGTCATGGACCCGTTCCACGTCATCCGGTTGGCTGGCGACGCCCTGGATGAGTGCCGCCGCGTTCAGCAGGAGGTGCACGGGCACCGCGGCCGCAAGGACGACCCGCTCTACTCGGCGCGCCGGACCCTGCACACCGGCGCCGACCTGCTCGCCGACCGCCAGGACGAGCGCCTCGACAAGCTGTTCACCGGGGACCGGCACGTCCAGATCAAGTGCACCTGGGTCATCTACCAGCGCATGATCTCCGCCTACCGAGACCCCAACCGGGTCGCCGGCCGCGTCGAGATGAGCTCGGTGATCGATGCCCCCGCCGACGGGGTGCCCCGACCGCTGGTCGAGCTGCGCAAGCTCGGCCGCACCCTGGCCAGACGCGTCTGTGATGTCCTGGCCTACTTCGAGCGACCCCGCACCAGCAACGGACCTACCGAGGCCGTGAATGGACGACTTGAGCATCTTCGCGGGCTGGCCCTCGGGTTCGGCAACCTCACCCACTACATCGCCCGAGCACTCCTCGAAGCTGGCGGATTCAGGCCCCGACTACACCCTCGTTTGCGAAGAGCCTGGAACCCATGCGGATTTAAACAAGACCTCAAAATATTTTACTTGCGAGGCGCACTCTGGAACAAGTGCCCATGAGGCGAATAGGGGTCAATCGATGCCCAGAGCACCCTTGTCCCACTGAAGTAGTTCAGTATGGTCGCAGTTATTGCACCTACCTTGAACGAGACGGGGCCGGTGGCACATCACTGTTGATCCTATCGCCCGGGGTTGATGGCTCTTCCGATCTGAGGGTGTAGCAGTG
>NZ_KV824432.1:0-2092 GCF_001816045.1 Kytococcus sp. HMSC28H12 | reverse complement strand
GGCGGCCCGGTGAGGGTGACCGCCGGCGACCCGGTGGCCGTCGAGCTCACCGGCGTGGGCCGCCCCGGGTCGTTCGCGTTCGGCGTCGGCCCGCACCGGTGCCTGGGCGCGGAGCTGGCCCGCGTGGAGACCGAGGAGATCCTGGCGGCCACCGCCCGGACCCTCGGGCCGGTCGAGCTCCGGTCGACCGGCCCGCGGGTGGACCTCTTCTCGTTCCAGTCGCCCGGCGCCGTGCGGGTCGCGCCCCTCCCGCTTGGGGCCTGAGGCGGTCGGGCGAGTACCGTGGACCCCGACGGACCCCGCGCCCGAGCGCAGGTCCCCCCTGATTTTCCTGCCCGAGCCACGGCATCGATGACCGGTGGCGGGCACCGTCCAGACCGATCGACACGAAGGATCCACGTGACGCCTCGTACCACCCTGCCCGAGCCCCCGAAGCTGCCCAAGAACGGCGTCCGCGTCGTCGCCCTGGGTGGCCTCGGTGAGGTCGGCCGCAACATGACCGTCATCGAGTACGGCGGCAAGCTGCTCATCGTCGACTGCGGCGTGCTCTTCCCGGACGACAGCCAGCAGCCCGGCGTCGACCTCATCCTCCCGGACTTCGAGTACCTCGACGACCGCTGGGACGACATCGTCGCCCTGGTGCTGACCCACGGCCACGAGGACCACATCGGCGCCGTGCCGTACCTGCTGCGCAACCGCCCGGACATCCCCGTGGTCGGCTCCAAGCTGACCCTCGCCCTGGTCGAGGCCAAGTGCAAGGAGCACAAGCTCACCCCGCGCACGATCACGGTGCGCGAGGACGACATCGAGAACTTCGGCAAGTTCGAGTGCGAGTTCGTCGCGGTGAACCACTCCATCCCGGACGCCCTGGCGGTGTTCGTGCACACCCCCGGCGGCACGCTGCTGGTCACCGGTGACTTCAAGATGGACCAGCTGCCGCTGGACGGCCGGATCACCGACCTGCGGGCCTTCGCCCGCCTCGGCGAGGAGGGGGTGGACCTGTTCCTCACCGACTCCACGAACGCCGACGTGCCTGGCTTCACCACCCCGGAGCGCAACATCGCCCCGGCCATCGAGCGCGTCTTCGCGAAGTCCGAGAAGCGCATCATCGCGGCCTGCTTCAGCTCGCACGTGCACCGCGTGCAGCAGATCCTCGATGCCGCCGCGGCTACCGGGCGCAAGGTCGCCTTCGTGGGGCGCTCGATGATCCGCAACATGGGCATCGCCTCCGACCTGGGGTACCTCGACGTGCCGGACAACGTGCTGGTGGACGTGCGCAAGCTGGCCAAGCTCCCCCCGCACCAGGTGGTGCTCATCTGCACCGGCTCGCAGGGTGAGCCGATGGCCGCGCTGAGCCGTATGGCCAACCAGGACCACCAGATCGAGGTGGGCGAGGGCGACACCGTGCTGCTGGCCAGCTCGCTCATCCCCGGCAACGAGAAGTCGGTGTACAAGGTCATCAACGGCCTCATGAAGCTGGGCGCCAACGTGGTGCACAAGGGCAACGCGATGGTGCACGTCTCCGGCCACGCGAGCGCCGGTGAGCTGCTGTACGCCTACAACATCGTCAAGCCCAAGAACGTGCTGCCCGTGCACGGTGAGTGGCGCCACATGCTGGCGAACGCCGAGCTGGCCAAGCAGACCGGTGTGCCCGAGGAGAACGTCGTGGTGGCCGAGGACGGCGTGGTCGTCGACCTCGTGGACGGCAAGGCCTCGATCGTCGGCCAGGTGCCGGCGGCCCACGTGTACGTCGACGGCGGCAACGTCGGCACCTCCGACGAGGACCTGCTCAAGGAGCGCCGCATCCTGCGCGACGAGGGTTTCGTCTCCATCGTCGTGGTGCGTGACGCCGACACCGGCAAGATCATCTCCGGCCCGGACATCCACGCCCGCGGCGTGTCCGAGGGCGAGAAGATCCTGCAGCGCGCGGTGCCCAAGGTGGAGCAGGCCCTGGAGGAGGCCCGCCTGAAGGGCACCACGGACGTGCACCAGCTGCAGCAGGTCGTGCGCCGGGCGATGGGCGGGTACATCGGCGGCAAGCTCAAGCGTCGCCCGATGATCATCCCGGTGGTCATCAACGCCTGAGGCGCCC
>NZ_KV824431.1:0-8984 GCF_001816045.1 Kytococcus sp. HMSC28H12 | reverse complement strand
CCCGTCCACCGGTGCGGTGGACGGGGCCCCTTCGGGCGCTGCGGGTCAGCGCTGCTTGCGGTCCCAGTGGCGGAAGCCCGCCGCCACGGCCGACTCCTCGTCGGCGAACCAGACCTCGGCGCGGGTGTTGGCGTAGCCCGGGCTGTCCTCGGTGTGGAACAGGCCCGAGTCGGCGTTGCCCTTGATGGCCCAGCCCTCGGGGCCGGAGCCGTCCTCGGCGGGGAGCGCCGAACCGGGGCCGTAGGGCGAGTCGGCGTCGGCCGCGTCCTCGCCGTCGACCACCGGGATGGCCTGGGTGTGGTCGGACGCGCCGGTCACCGGCTGCACGTCGTCGTCCAGGTCGTCCTCGCCCAGCGGGTGGGCGCCGGCGCCCTCCTCGTCGTGGACGTCGACCCGGTCGGCGTCGGCGTCGGCCTCGACCAGCTCGGCGTCCTCGTCGTGGACCTCGTCGGCCACCACGGCGTCCTCGTCGTCACCCAGGGCGTGGGCACCGTCGGTCTCGGCGTCGACCAGGTCGACCTCGTCCTCGCGGACGTCGTCCCGCTCGGTGTAGAAGCCGCGACGGTCCGCCTCGGCGTCCTCGTCCACCTCGATGCGGTCGGCGTCGTCGTCGACCTCCACCTCGTCCTCGTCGTCCACACCCAGGGAGGCCAGGTGGGCGTCGTACTCACTCGCCGGGATCACCCGCGTGACCGTGCGCACGGACCACAGCCAGGTGACCAGGGCGCCCAGCGCGAAGGCCAGGAGCATCAGCAGCCAGTTCACTCGTCGTCTCCGATCTCACGTGCGCCGGGAAGGTCGGCGAAGGCGGCCTCCTCGGAATCCGCCGGGACGGTCATGCCCACGACCACGTACATCGCCAGCGCGCCGACGACGAACGCCACGAGGTACCAGAGCCACTCCATCAGGAATTCACCCATCGGTCCTCTCCTCTCACTTCACCTGGATGGTGACGCGACGGTTCTTGGCCCGCCCGTCCTCGGTCTTGTTGCTCGCGACGGGCTGCGACGCGGCCGCGTTCTTCTGCTCGATGCGGCTGTTGTCCACACCGGCCACCACGAGGGCCTGCGCGACCTTCTCGGCGCGGTAGGCGCTGAGCTTCTCGTTCACGTCGCCCCCGACGTTGTCGGTGTGCCCGATGACCACGACGTCGAAGTCGCAGCCGGCCAGCTTGGCACCGATCTGGCCCGCGGCCAGAGCGGAGTCGCCGTACAGGGCGTCGCTGCTGGACGGGAAGCGGATCGGGTTGGCCGCGTTGACGCGGTCCATCGAGACCTTGGCGTTCTCACAGGTGAGGTCGCCGATGGCGGACACCGGGGCCGGGCCGGACGGGCTCGGCTTCGGGGTGGTCGGCTCGGGCTTCGGGGCCTCGCTGGTGGGCGACGGCTCCGGGGCGGAGGACTCGGTGGGCTCGGACGTGCTCGGCTTCGCGGTGGGCGACGGCTCGGCCGGCTTGCTGGACTCGGTCGGCTCCGAGGCACTGGGCTCCGGGGCCTCGCTCGAGGACTGCGACGGGCTCGGCTCGGCGGGCTTGCTCGACGCGGCCGGCTCCGACGGGCTCGGCTCGGCCGGGGCCGGCTTGCCGCCGACGGTCAGCTCGTTGGTGATCCTGGCGTCCGGGTAGACGGTGGCGAACTCCTTGGCCACGGTCTTGCGGGCGGCCTCGTCGGCGACCTCGCCGGAGAGCGTCAGGGCGGAGGCGTCACCGGACACCGTGAGGCCCTCGCCACCGGCCTTCAGCGCGTTGGTCAGCGCACCCAGCTGGGCGCCCTCCACCAGCGGCGCCTTCTCGTCCACGGACACCTGAGCGTCCACGGTGCGGCCCTCGTTGGCGTCCTCGACGGCCTTGACGAGCGCGTCCTTGTCGGACTCGCTCGGGGCGGAGGCCGTGAAGGTGACCTTGTCCTTGTCGCCCTCGTAGGAGACCGAGTCGGCCGCCACGGCGTCGCCGGAGTCCTGCACCGAGGAGGAGGTCTCGGCCGCGGTGGTGGTCTTCTCCTCCGCCGGCTCGTCACCGCCCTTGTCGAGCAGGCTGCCCAGCAGGGCCAGCAGCAGCGGGATGGCCAGCAGCGCCAGCCACCACCACCCACCCAGTCCACGGCGGTAGCGGCGGGAGACCTCGTACCACTCCTCACCCCCGTCGTCGACCGCGTCGTAGCGGTCGACCTCGTCACCGTCGCGGGCATCGAGGTGGTCGCCCTCGCCCCACTTGTCACTCATGAGTGCTCCTTCGTCCGCCGTGCTGGGAGTGGCCGGTCTCGTCCCCCGCGGCGGCCCGGGGGACAGAAGTCCTGGGCAGAGGATATCCGCTGCACCCCACGCTTCCGGGGCGGGCGCGACGGCGGTTCGCCACGCCCTCGCGGCCCCGTCCCGGGCGGCTCGGCCCGGCCCGCGTGCGCGGTTTGTGAACTTGGTGGCGCAGACTGCTCCGTGGCCCCACCCCCGATCCGAGGACGTCCATGCACCGCATCACCCGATCCCCCCGCTGGGCCCTCCCGGCCGTGGCCCCGGTGCTGCTGGCCGCCTGCTCCGGCGCCGACGAGGTCCCGCAGTCCCACGGCGCGGAGACGAGCACCAGCGCCCCCTCCGCCTCCGGCGTCGGCCAGGCCGAGGCGGCCGGGGGCGACCACGCCTCGACGGAGCCCGAGCCGCAGGTCCTCGACTGCCTCGGCGAGGGCACGATGGTGCGCCCGCCCACCCTCAGCCTCGACTGCCAGGACACCAACGCCACCCTGAGCAAGCTGCAGTGGGCGGAGTGGGACGCCCGGAGCGCCAAGGGCACCGGGGAGTTCAGCGTGAACAACTGCCAGCCCAACTGTGCCGAGGGGACCCTGGAGAGCTATCAGGTGGAGGTGGAGGCCCCCGAGGTGAAGACCTCCGAGGCCGGCAGCGTCTACACCTCGATCGTGGTCCACTTCGTGGACGGGCGGCCGCTGGGCTCCACCTCGCAGGAGACCTACGAGCTGCCCCACTGAGCGTCGGCGGCCTGGAAGCGCAGCACCGTGCGCGCCCCGCCGGTGCGGGCCCGGTCGAACTCCACCGTCGCCCCCATCGTGGCCGCCTGCTTGGAGATGATGGTCAGGCCGAGCCCGGTGCCCTTGCTCGCCCCGCTGCCGTGGAAGCGCTGCGGGCCGTGCTCGAGGATCTCCGCGGGGTAGCCGTCCCCGAAGTCGTCCACCACCACCGCGCGGCGCACCACGGTGATCACGCAGTGACCGCCCCCGTGGCGCTGCACGTTGACCAGCAGGTTGGCCATGATCCGCTCGAAGCGCCGTGGGTCGATGAGGACCTGCTGCGGCGACTCGCCCCGCAGCTCCACCCGCTCGCACGGGGCGGAGACCGCCAGGAAGCGCACCGTGCGGTCCACCACCTCGCCGAGGTCGTGCTCCTCCAGGGTGGCCACCTCCGACCCGCTCTCCAGCCGGGAGACCTCCAGCAGGTCCTCCACCAGGCGCCGCAGCCGGCCCACCTGCGTGCGCACCAGCGTGGCCGGGCGCCCCTCGGGGAGCAGCTCGACGGCACTCACGAGCCCCGTCACCGGGGTGCGCAGCTCGTGCGCCACGTCCGCCGTGAAGGCGCGCTCTGCCGCCAGGCGGCTCTGCAGGGTCACCGCGAGGGTGTCCACGGCCCGGGTGAGCGCGGCCACCTCGTCACGTCCGCCGGTGTCCGTGCGGGCCGTGGTGTCCCCCTCTGCCATGGCCGTGGCGGCCGTGGCCGCGCTGCGGAGCCGGCTCGAGAGGGCGTTGCCGAGCGTCCAGGCCGCCGCCGCGGAGATGGCCGAGGCCAGCGCCAGGGAGAGCAGCAGGGTCCGCAGCCGCTCGGCGTCCTGCTGGCGCAGCATGTCGTCGTCCAGCTGCACGGTGAGCAGCACGTCCTTGCCGAGCCGCTCGGTGGCCCACATCGTGTCGCCGTCGTAGTAGCTCCGCCGCTCCCCCTGCTCCATGCCCTGCACGAGCTCCCGGGGCGGCACGTCCGGGTCGGCCGTGGCGCCGCGGCGCACACGCCCGTCCAGCCGGTAGGAGGCGCTCACCGTGTCGAGCCGGCTCACGGCCTGCTGGCGCAGGTTCTCACGCGCGGCGTCCGAGGCCTGCGAGGCCAGGAGCACCCCCAGGCCGGCGCTGGTGACCATCGAGACCAGCAGCACCGCCAGTACGATCCGGGTCCGGATGGAGTCACGCCAGCGGGTGCCCCCCAGTCGCTGGTCCCGACGAGCGCTGCGGCCGCTCACCCGCATCGGGCCGGTCACCGCCGCGTCGAGGCGGTGGGTGGGGATGCCGCCGGTGCGGCGCCTGGGGGCCTCGGGGTCCCCGGAACGGTCCGGGCTCACGCATCCACCAGCTTGTAGCCCGCTCCGCGGACGGTGACGATGCGCTCGGCGCCGATCTTGCGGCGCAGGCGCTGCACGGTGACCTCCACGACGTGGGTGTCACCCCACGAGCCGATGTCCCACACCATCTCCAGCAGCTGGTGGCGCGAGAGCACCCGGCCGCGGTGGTCCAGCAGCACCTCCAGCAGGCGGAACTCGGTGGCGCTCAGGCTGATGGTCTCCCCGGCCTTCTGCACCACCATTCCGTCGCGGTTCACCGTCAGGTCCGCCACCCGGATGGTGGTGGTCGTCGGCTCGGTCGGCACGGTGTCCACCCGGCGCAGCACCGCGCGGAGGCGGGCGGCCAGCACCTCGCCGTCGAAGGGCTTGGTCACGTAGTCGTCCACGCCCACCTGGAAGCCGGCGAGCTGGTCGTGCGGCAGGTCGCGCGCGGTGAGCAGCACGATGGGCAGGTCGGAGTCCTCCCGCACCTTGCGAGCGAACGTGATGCCGTCCATGCGCGGCATCATCACGTCCACCACCGCCACGTCGAAGCGCTCACGGCGCAGCGCGTCCAGGCCGTCCACGCCGTCGGCGGCCGTGGACACGGAGAACCCCTGGCGCTCCAGCACCAGGGCGGTCGTCTCTCGGAGCATCTCGTCGTCCTCGACCAGCAGGACGTGGACGTTCTGGTTCACGGTCACGGGGCCACAGTAGGAGGCGGGCGTGCTCACGCGAAAGTTGTGAACGTCCTGTGAGCAACGCGTGCGAGACGTGAGATGTGGCCGGGTTTGTATGGGACACATCGAGAGCGAGGGACACGTTCTCGGCCACCGGCCTTCTGGAGGAACGCCGGAGCGGCACACAAGGGACAGGGAGCCACCGTACTGAGGGGTCCGGTGGCTCCCTCTCTTGTGCCCCTCGACCGGGTGGGGGAGCACGTACGGTGGGGGGCGTGAACTTCGAGAAGGTCGTCTTCGGTTTCTTCGTGCTCCTGGCCGCCACCCTCAACCTGGGTTACGTGACGGGGGACATCAGCGATCCCGACCTGCACAACTCCTACGAGCTCTACGCCGCCCTCGTGGTCAACCTCGTGGCCGCCGTGCTCAAGCTGGGCGACCGCACCCACGTGGGCGCGGTGCACCTGGCCGCCAGCCTCGTCTCCTGCCTGCAGCTGCTCGCCGCCACCGCCGTCTGGGTGTGGATCGACCAGGGCCGGGACGCCCCCATCGACGCGCAGGCCATGTCGTCCGTGGTGTCGCTGGCCATCGGCGCGCTGCTGGCCAACCTCGTCTCGCTGGTGATCCTCGTCATCGAGACCGTGAACTACCGCGGCCGCTGAGGTCCACCCCGTGGTCAACCCCCTGACGCGGATGACCGCCCACCACCGGGCGGCCCGCCCCGAGTCCCGCCGCCGCCGCGAGGTGGAGGTGCCCGTGGACGACCAGGCGCGGGAGGTGGTCAACGCCACCCTGCGCGGCCTACGCGCACCGCTGCTCATGATCGTGGCCGTGTTCACCTTCTGCGTGGTGGGCCTCTCGCTCATGCCCGGCGTGGACGCCGACGGCAACCCGCACCGGCTCTCACTGTTCGACGCGTTCTACGTCATGAGCTACACGGCCACCACCATCGGCTACGGCGAGGTGCCCAACGAGTTCACCATCCCCCAGCGCATGTGGGTGGCCGGGTCGATCTTCGCCTCGGTGTTCACCTGGACCTACGCGGTGACCGCGATGTTCTACACGCTCACCGCCCCCGGCTTCCGCGAGGCCACCTCCGAGCTGCGGCTCATGCGCTCGCTGCGCCGCACGCGCGACCCGTTCTACATCGTGGTGGGGCACGGCCAGGCCGGCACGGGCGTGGTCGAGGGCCTCGTGGCGATCGAGCGCGACGTGGTGGTGGTGGACGGCGACGCCGAGCGGCTCGAGCGGATGGCGATGGGGCGCCGCGGCGGACGCGTGCTGGCCCTGCACGGCGACGCCCGCAAGGTGACCACCCTCGGCACCGCCGGGCTGGGCAGCCCGTGGTGCCACGGCGTACTGGCCATGACCGAGGACGACGAGACCAACCTCGCCATCGTCATGACCGTCAACCTGCTGCGCCCGGACGTGCCCGTCATCGCCCGGTCGACCAGCCGGGTCATGGCCGACCGGATGCAGGACTTCTTCCCGGAGCACGTCATCAACCCGCTGGACGAGTTCGGCACCTACCTGACGATGCAGCTGCGCAAGCCGTCGGTGCACCGCCTCGCCACCTGGCTCATGAGCCCTCCGGGCACCGAGCTGGAGGAGCCCCGGGAGCGGCTCGACGACGGGCCGTGGGTCGTGGTGAGCGACGGCGAGTTCGGCGAGGAGGTGAGCCGCGACCTCACGCGGGCCGGGCTGGAGGTGCGCGACGCGCGCCCCACCGGGGAGCTGGTGGACCTGCACGACGTGACCGGTGTGGTGGTGGGCGCCGAGAGCGACATCGTGAACCTCTCGGTGGCCGCCCGGGTGCGCGAGGCCAACCCGGACTGCTTCCTGGTGCTGCGGCAGAAGACGCTGGGCCGCCGCTCCACCGTGAAGGCCTTCGCCCCCGACGCCACCTTCCACCCGGCCGAGCTCATCTCCCGGGAGGCGCTGGCCTACCTGGTGAGCCCCAACTACTGGCACTTCGTGCGCAAGGTGATGGAGCGCGACGAGGAGTGGGGGGCCCGGGTGCTGGAGGACCTGCAGGCGCGCGTGGGCACGCAGACCCCGCAGGCCGCACGGCTGGACGTCACCGAGGAGAACGCCCCCGCCCTGGTGCGCTGGCTGGAGGGCGGGCACATCACCCTGAAGCAGCTGCTGACCCACCCCGAGAGCGGGGAACCGCTGGAGGTCTACCCGGCCGTGCACGGCCGCGGCCGGGAGCGCACCGCGGCCCCCGACCCCGGCACCTCGCTGCACCTGGGCGACTCGTTGCTGGTGCTCGGCACGGCCGAGGGCCTGGGCGAGCTCACCTCCACGCTGTACAGCGACGCGGACGTGGAGAAGCTGGCCACGGGCGTGCACGTGCCGCACACGTGGGTGTTCCGCGCGCTGCGGGGCCGCCGGACCACCCCGCACCACACCCTGCCCAAGGGCGTGCGCCGGCGCCGGTCGCGCCTGGACGACCGCGACGACATCCGCCGCCTGGGGCGCTGAGGCTCAGCCGACCGGGGTCACCAGGCCGTCCGGCACCGCGCGCAGCCTCGCCCCCGCCGGGTCACGCCCCGCCCGGGGTACCGGCCGCCCTCGTCGTGGTCCGCGACACATCGACGGCGCAGTACCGTGCCGCGCCGGGGTGGGTCCGGCGGCGCGGACCGGACCGGCGGGACCGGCGCGTCCAGCAACCGGGGCTGACTCAGGGGCGCAGGAGGCACCACTCCGCCACACCCGTGGGCCCCGTGCGGTGGATGAGCTCCTTGCGCCGCCCGGTGTCGGTGAAACCCCGCTTGCCGTAGTACGCGATCGCCCGCTCGTTGCCCTCGAGCACCCACAGGTAGGCGGGCCCCATCGGGAGGGCTGCGGTCAGCAGGCGGTCGGCCAGGCCCGTGCCGTGCCAGGCCGGGTCCAGGTTGAGCGCCCACAGCTCCCTCGGCGCCGGGGGGTCGTCGTCACGGGGCGGGCCCACGGAGATGAAACCCAGCACGTGACCGTCCTGCTGGCGTGCCACTCGGGTGTCCGCGACCGGGGGTGGGCCGTTGCTGCCCAGTGGGTGGGCGGCACCGGTGGGGCCCTCGTCCGCGAGGCGCTGCGCGGCCTCCCGCCACCGGGCGGCCCCGGCGACGGGGTCGAGGGAGTCCAGCACCGCATCGGGGAGGAGTCCGGTGTAGGTCGCGCGCCAGATCATCCCGTGCACCCGGGCGAGGGACTCCACATCGGCCAGCCGCAGCCGATCAACCTCCACCTCGCCCACCGCCGGACTGCCGCGCTCCTGGTCCATGGCCCGATGGTGCCACCCCCCTGCCGCGGCGTCAGGCCGGGGTGGCCAGGGGCGCGGGCACCGAGCGGAGCAGCTCGGCGAGCTCCGGCATGAGGTCGGCCTGCACCGAGGAGGCGCGCCACGCCAGCACGATGTCCCGATGGGGTGCTGGCGCGGTGAACTCGACCGTCGCCACTCCCCCGGGGCCGCCGGGGCGGTCGACCGCCATGCGGGGCATGAGGGTCACCCCGACCCCGGAGGCCACCATGTGCCGCAGGGTCTCCAGGGAGGTGGCGCGGAAGCCGTCCATCTCCACCGCGCCGGAGGAGCGGCAGACGTCGAGCGCCTGGTCCCGCAGGCAGTGGCCGTCCTCCAGCAGGAGCACCGACTCGTCGCCCAGCACGGAGGGGTCCACCGTCTCCTGCCCGGCCAGCGGGTGGTCCAGCGGCACGGCCAGCAGGAAGTCCTCACGGAAGAGGGGCTCCACCGCCAGTCCGGGGTCGGTCAGCGGGCCGGCAAGCACCACCGCATCGAGGGTGCCCTCCCGGAGCTGCCGCATGAGGTCCGGCGTGCGCTCCTCCACCAGCAGCAGGTTGAGCTCCGGGAGGGCCTCGCGGATGCCGGGCACCACGTGCGGCAGCAGGTACGGCGCGAGGGTGGGGAAGATGCCCAGCCGCAGCGAGCCGGCCCGGGGGTCGCGGGCCTGCTCGGCGACGCGCCGGATGGCGTCGCCGTGCCCGAGCATGCGCCGTGC
>NZ_KV824430.1:0-1749 GCF_001816045.1 Kytococcus sp. HMSC28H12 | reverse complement strand
CCGCTGCTACACCCTCAGATCGGAAGAGCCCATTGAGGGCCCCCGATTCCGGGCCGATTATCGCGACGTGCGTACCCTGGCTCAGGCGCCGGGGTTCAGCGTCGGCACCTACATGTGCCACTTCGGACGCGGCAACGGGAAGCGGTGCGACACCGTGTACGACACCACCGTCTCCAAGGGCAGCCTGTCGGCCTGATCGCCATGGAGCACCACTACACGACGGGCGGCAACAGCGGGGGGCCCTGGTACAACGGCACCAAGGGTTACGGAATCCACCACGGGTACAAGACGATCTGGTTCAAGGACAGGTCGCTCTTCACCCCTCTCAACCGAGTCACGCGACACTGGGGTGCCTATGTCCTGGTGGGCTGAGGCCACGGGTGCAGCCATGGTTGCAGCACTGATCGTCTCCGGCTGCACTTCCGCCGACCAGAAGAGCGCCCAGGGTGACACGAGCCTCTGGGTGGCCAAGGACAGCAGTTCAACGGGCGAGGCCATGCTCGAGGGGACACTGCGGTACCTCCAGGACGAGGGGTGCTGGGTTGTGGAACCCTTGGCGGGAGATCTCGACGCCGACGTCAGCCCAGAGAGCGCCAGAACCGCCGTCATTTGGCCCCCGGGCTCGTTCTCCGTCGAGGGCTCCCGTCACACCGTCTCCGCGGAGGGCGGGCAGGTCATGGACGGGCAACATGTCCAAGCGTCCGCTGCGTTCATCCACGACCCCGGAGAATTCACCATTCCAGAGACCTGCCGAACCGCAGGGATTGCAGTGCTGAGCAACGTCCATCCCGCGGAGTGAGAAGGACGGATCCCGTGTGCGCGGGGAGGGCGGCGTCCCGGTGAAGCGCTTTGCCCTCCCCGCGCACACTCGTGGGATCGTCTGCAAGTGCGCGATGGTCTGCCGCGCAGACGCTGGCGTTGACGCGAGCACGGTGCAGGAGGTGAAGCAGCTCGTGCTGCTCACCGCGGGGCACCGCGCCCGAAGGCGGCGGCATCCTCGGGCGCGAGGCGTGGGCGTTGGACGACCGGTCGGCCCTGTGCGTGGTGGACGGTCAGGTGGAGCTTCTGCCGGGCGAGCACTGGCGGCACTTCCCCGGCTGAGGTGCACACTAGCCGCATGCCCGCCCTCATCGCCTGGTGGCGCCAGGACCTGAGCACGCTCGCCCCCGCCGCACCGGACCAGGCGGTGGTCGATGCCGGCGCCCGCCTGCTCGCGGCGTGGACCGCGCCGGGGCGCGCCTACCACTCCACCCGGCACCTGGTGGAGCTGTTCTGGGCGCTCGAGGAGCTCACCGAGGCCGGCGAGGTGAACGCCGGGGACGCGCCCCTCCTGCGCGTGGCCGGGTGGTTCCACGATGCGGTGTACGACCCCACCGCGGGGGCCGGCGCCAACGAGCGGGAGTCCGCGGCGCTGGCCCGGCGCGAACTGGAGGCGCTCGGGGCCGCGGAGGCCGTGGTGGCCGAGGTGGAGCGGCTGGTGCTGCTCACCGTCGACCACCGGGCGGAGGGCGGGGACGGCGGCATCAGCAGCGAGGGCGACGGCGGCGCCCTCCGGCGTGCCCGGGCGTTCTGCGACGCCGACCTGTGGGTCCTGGCGTCAGATGCCACGCGCTACACCGAGTACACCGCCCAGGTGCGGCAGGAGTACGCACACGTGCCCGACAAGGCCTTCCGCACCGGGCGCCGGGCCGTGCTGGAGCACCTCGGGGCCGGGTCCGTCTACGCGACCGACCACGCCCGGCGCGCCTG
>NZ_KV824429.1:0-2084 GCF_001816045.1 Kytococcus sp. HMSC28H12 | reverse complement strand
CGGACCCCGCCGGGTGGCCGGCGGGGTCCGCGGGTGGGCTGCGGTGCGGGTCGGCTCAGTTGAAGAGCTCGCCGATGACGCCGCCGCCGCTGGAGCCGCCGGAGGAGCCGGAGTGCGGCACGTTCTCCGAGGGCTGCACGATGACGTGGCCCTGGCCCGAGAAGGCCATCTGGAAGGTCTCGCCGGTGCCGCCGCGCAGCATCGAGCCGAGGCCGCCGGAGTCCACGCGCACGTCCATGCGGGTGCCACGGGTCCACATCACGGCCGCCTGCGGGTCCACGAAGGTGTTGCCGCCGGAGACGTCCAGGGCCACCGGCTCGCCCTTGGTGGTGATGGCCACGTAGCCGGTGCCGCGCAGGCCCACGTTGTAGAGGCCACCGGTCATGGCGGCGCCACGGGCCTGGATGCGGTGGATGTCCCAGTCGATGGAGGCCGAGAAGGCCAGCACGTTCTGGCCGTTGATGCTCAGCTCGTCGTTCTCCATGTAGAGCACCTGGATGTCGGCGGCCTGGTCGGCCAGGAACAGCTCGCCGGTGCCGGTGGCCTCCATCATGTCCACGCCCTCGCCGGTGACGGCCTGCTTGAACATCTTGCCCAGGCCGCCGGAGCCCTTGTTCTTGAAGCGGATGTCGCCCTGGTAGGCCACCATCGACCCGGTGAGCGCCCAGACCGGGCCGTACTGCATCTGCACCTTGAGGAGCTTCTTGTTCTGCAGCATGAACTGGTCGTTGCCGGAGACTTCCTCGTACTGGTCGAACAGCTTGCCGTGCAGGGCCATTGGGTTCCTCCTGGGGTCGGCGGCGCCGGTGGGCCGGGCCGTGCGGTTGTCGGCGGCCACGCTAGCCACGGCGGGGCTCGTGCGGGACCCCCACCACGGGTGGATGTGGACGGACGGCCGGAACCCACAGGCGGCGGGGAGGTCGTCGGTGCCCGCCACTAGAGTCGCCCCATGCAGAGCGACGGTTCGAGGGGCGGTCCGGGCGGCACCGCGGAGGCGCAGGGGGAGCCCGTGCCGTGGTTGACCGACGACGAGCAGGCGCTGTGGCGCCGGTGGGTGTCGCTGTGCACCGACGTGCAGGCCCACCTCAACCGTTGCCTGCAGGAGCACGCTGACCTGTCCATCTCGGACTACGAGGTCATGGTGATGCTCTCCGATGACGGCGACCGCCTGCGCGTCACCGAGCTGGCGCGCCGCATGGGCTGGGAGCGCAGCCGCCTGAGCCACCACGTGAGCCGCATGGAGAAGCGCGGTCTGGTGCGACGCGAGGCCACCGCGGAGGACGGCCGCGGTGCCGACGTGCTGCTCACCGCCGAGGGGCGGGCCGCCCTCGAGGCCGCCGCGCCGGGTCACGTGCGGGACGTGCGGGCGGTCTTCCTCGACGGGATGAGCTCCGAGGAGTTCATGGCCCTGGAGCGCGTCACCACCCGGATGATGGAGCGGGTGCGCCCGGGGGAGGAGCACACCCGCGCCGTCCCCCGTCGGGGGCGCCGGTGACGGCCGCGCCGGCGGGCGTCCTCGTCGTCCTCGAGGGGGGTGATGGCGCCGGCAAGAGCACGCAGATCGCGCGGCTCGTGGAGCACCTGGGGGCCGCGCACCCCGCACGCGAGGTGGTGGTGACCCGGGAGCCCGGTGGCACGCCGCTGGGGGGCCGCATCCGTGAGCTGCTGCTCCACGGTGACCACGTGGCCCCGCGGGCCGAGGCGCTGCTCTTCGCCGCCGACCGGGCCCACCACGTGGACAGCCTCGTGCGCCCCGCGCTGGAGCGGGGGGCCGTGGTGGTGGGTGACCGCTACGTGGACTCCTCGGTGGCCTACCAGGGCGCGGGGCGCGACCTGGACGCCGCCGAGGTGGCCTCGATCTCCCGCTGGGCCACCGAGGGCCTCGTGCCGCACCTGACCGTGCTGCTCGACGTGGACCCGCAGGAGGGGCGACGGCGCCGTGGGGGCCGGGACGACCGCCTCGAGGCCGAGTCCGCGGGCTTCCACACCCGGGTGCGCGAGCACTTCCTGGCCCTGGCCGCCGCCGCGCCGGAGCGCTACCTGGTGCTCGACGCCGCGCGGCCGGCCGCCGAGCTGGCCGCCGA
>NZ_KV824428.1:0-1038 GCF_001816045.1 Kytococcus sp. HMSC28H12 | reverse complement strand
CGGCGAACCGTGCGCGGAAGCCGGCGGGGTCGGCGTCGAAGGCCAGCCGGCGCTGCACCACCTCGGCGCGCACGCCGGGCTCGCGGGAGGCCGCCACGTCCACCGACAGCCCGAACCGGTCGAGCAGCTGCGGGCGCAGCTCGCCCTCCTCGGGGTTCATCGTCCCGACGAGCACGAACCGCGCCGGGTGCGTCAGGGAGATGCCGTCGCGCTCCACGGTGTTGGCCCCCATCGCCGAGGCGTCCAGCAGCAGGTCCACGAGGTGGTCGTGCAGCAGGTTCACCTCGTCCACGTAGAGCAGCCCGCGGTGCGCCTGGGCCAGCAGGCCGGGGCGGAACGCGGCACGGCCGGCGCCGAGCGCCTCGGCCAGGTCGAGCGCTCCGGCCACGCGGTCCTCCCCGGCGCCCACGGGCAGCTCCACCAGACGTGTCGGGCGGGAGGTGGCGGCCGCGTCCTCGTGCGGACCGTCCGGGCAGTCGGCGGCCGGGACGGCAGGGTCGCACGCGAAGCGGCAGTCCTCCACCACGTCCACCGGCGGCAGCACCTCCACCAGGCCGCGCACGATGGTGGACTTGGCGGTGCCCTTCTCGCCGCGCACCAGCACGCCTCCCACCTCAGGGGCGATGCAGCTGAGCACCAGGGCGAGCGACAGGTCGTCGGCGCCGACGACGGCCGTGAACGGGTAACGACTCATGGGTCCTCCTGGCACGTGACCGCGCGTGCCGGCATCGGGGCACCGGCGCGGACGCACCGGCGGCCGCGGGCGACGTCCTGACTCGCCCGAGAGGGCTCACAGTGGCGGGACCGTTCCGGACTCTCACCGGATTCCTCGCACGCGACGGGCGACATGATCGCAGACGGCTCGCCGCGTGCGACCACATAGGGTGACCGCCATGATCGAGGTGGTGGGAGTGGGCGAGGACGGCCCCGCGGGCTGGTCGCCGGCCGTCGCCGCCCTCGTGGAGGCCGCGCCGCGCGTGGTCGGGGGAGCGCGCCACCTGGCGATGCTGGAGCCGCGCCCCGGGCAGGAGCGCCTCA
>NZ_KV824427.1:0-4899 GCF_001816045.1 Kytococcus sp. HMSC28H12 | reverse complement strand
GCACCTCCAGGCCGCGCCGCGTCGCCTCAGCCAGGGCGCGCTGCGTGCCGCGCAGGTCCACGGCCTCCAGCCGGGGCGCGGGCACCGGGGTGCACGCGATGGGCTCGACGTCCAGCAGCCACCCGCCGTCCAGCGCGTGGCCGAACGGCTCGAGGCGCAGCACCACGCCCTCGCCCAGCAACGGGGCCAGCAGCACCCCGACGGCGTCGTCGGCCATGGAGGCCCCGAGCGCCTGCGGCCCCACCGGGAAGCGCCCGGGCCGGCCGGGGCGGGGCAGCACGGCCAGCACCGTCTGCTCGCCCACGTCGCGCCAGGTGGCCACGGTGGTGCCGAGGAAGTGCGCGGCCGCGGGCGTCACCGCCTCCACGGCCTGTGCGGCACGGTCGGTGAGGTCATCGGGGTCGAGCTTGCCGCGCAGCATCGCGGTGGACCACAGGGCGGCGGTCACCACCACGGGCAGGCCGGGCGGTCCCAGGCGCGGGACGATCGGGGCGGGCGGTTGCTGGTGCGGGGGCCTTGCGTCGGACATCGGCGGCAGTCTCCCAGCCCCGACCGGCACTCGTAGACTCGCTGACCATGAGCGACGTCCTTGCCCTGGCCGATGTGACCGTGCGCCGTGGCGACCGCGAGCTGTTGAGCGGCATCGACTGGGAGGTCGAGGAGGGGGAGCGCTGGGTGGTGGTCGGCCCCAACGGTGCCGGCAAGACCACGCTGCTGCAGGTGGCCAGCGCGCGCATGCACCCCACCAGCGGTGTGGTCGGCATCCTCGGGGAGGTGCTGGGCACCACCGACGTGTTCGACCTGCGCCCCCGCATCGGGCTGTCGTCGGCCGCCCTGGCCGACCGGGTGCCCCGCGACGAGACCGTGCTGGACGTGGTCGTCACCGCCTCGTGGGCCGTGGTGGGGCGCTGGCGCGAGGAGTACGACGACGAGGACGTGCAGCGCGCCCAGGACCTGCTGGACACCCTCGGCGTGGCCCACCTGGCACAGCGACGCTTCGGCACCCTCTCGGAGGGGGAGCGCAAGCGCGTGCAGATCGCCCGTGCTCTCATGACCGACCCGGAGCTCATGCTGCTCGACGAGCCCGCTGCCGGGCTCGACCTCGGCGGGCGCGAGGACCTCGTGGGACGCCTCGGCGCGCTGGCCGAGGACCTCGAGGCCCCCGCGATGGTGCTGGTCACCCACCACGTGGAGGAGATCCCGCCCGGTTTCACCGACGTGCTCATGCTCCGTGAGGGGCGCGTGGTGGCCGCCGGCCCCCTGGAGAGCACGCTCACCGCGGAGAACCTCAGCGAGACCTTCGGCCTGGAGGTGGTGCTGGAGCGCCACGGCCAGCGCTGGACCGCCCGCGCCGCGCACCCCCGCGGAGCATGACCCCCCTCGAGCTCGCCCTCGTGGCGGCCGCCGGGCTGGCCGCCGGCACCATCAACACCATCGTGGGGTCGGGTTCCCTGGTGACCTTCCCGCTGCTCGTGGCGCTGGGGCTAACCCCGGTGGAGGCCAACATCTCCAGCAAGCTGGGCATCATCCCCGGCGGCGTCTCGGGCACGTGGGGCTACCGACACCACCTGCCGCGCGCCGGGCGGGCGCTGGCCACCCTGGCGACGTGCAGCGCGGTCGGCGGGCTGGCCGGGGCGCTGCTGCTGCTCGCCCTGCCCGGCTCGGTCTTCGATGCCGTGGTGCCCGTGCTCATCGGCGCGGCCGGGGTGCTCGTGGTCACCCAGCCGTTCATCAAGGCGCGTCTGGCGCGATCCCGGGCCACGGCACCGGCTGCTGGGGCGGCCCCGGGCGATGGTGGCGTGGGACTGCCCGAGGCCCTGCCGTGGGGCCTGCTGCTGGGGCTGGGGGCCGTGGGCGTGTACTCGGGCTACTTCGGGGCCGCCCAGGGCGTCATGTACATGGCCGTGCTGGGCCTCGGCACCGCGGCCACGGTGCAGCAGCAGAACGCCCTGAAGAACCTGCTGGCGCTGGTGTCCAACGGCATGAGCGCGCTGGTGTTCGTGGTGGTGGCCTGGAGCGCCGTCGACTGGCTGGTGGTGGCTCTGCTGGCGGCTGGCTCGGCCGTGGGCGGCATGGTCGGCGCCCGGGTGGGGCAGCGGCTCTCACCATGGGCCATCCGCGGGTGCGTGGCGGTCATCTGCGTGCTGGCCGTCATCGACCTGCTGCGGTGACCCGTACGGGCGTCGGCCCGGTGCGACGCGGGCCGACGCCCCGGTGACGGTGGCCGGCGACGCCCCCTCCTGCGCCGACGACCACCGTCACCACCTCCCCCCAGGTGAGGTGGTGGGGCCTTGCCCCACACTGCCGTCCCGCACTGTCATGGCACTGTCATGGCGCCTCCACGGAGGGACGGCCGCGGGGCAGCCCGGTGACAGGCGCTCGGCCGGCCTCAGCGCAGCTCGTGCGGCACGCCCGAGGCCACCACCTTCGAGCCGTCCCAGGTGAACCGGATGACCTCCTGACCGGTGGGCATGTGGGCCGGCTCGCCCGGCTTGGCGTACTGGTAGTGCGCCCGGACGGTCCGGTCGTCCTCCAGGTGCACGCCGGGCTGGTAGTAGGTCGGAGTCGCGAAGGAGGTCCCCAGGTACTCGCCGCGGTGGAACAGGAGCACCTGGTGCGAACCCGTCATCGCTCCCGTGGTCGACACGACGATGGCCGAGAGGTCGGCGCAGGGGTCGAAGGCGTCGCCGTAGACGCTCTGGGGCTCCATGCCGTCGAGGACGTCCCCGTGCAGCGCGACCTCGCGCGCGACGGTGGTGTCGGCGCACTCGGTGTCCGTCGTGGGCTGGCGCGAGGCCGTCGTGCTCGGCGTCGGGCTCGCGGACTCGCGCTGCGTGGTCGTCGAGGGCGTGCTCGCGGACGGGGTGGTCGACCTTGCAGGGGTGGAGTCAGCCGACTCCGTGGGGGCAGCCTCCGTCGCGCCCTGCGTGGGCGTCGCGCTCGCGGAGGGGCTCGGGGCCGACGTCGACGGTGAGGCCCCGGTGGGCTCCGCCGGCTCCGCATCGGCCGTCGGGGAGGTGGGCGTGCCGGCGGACGTCCCCGGCGACTCCTGGCCGTCCGTGCTCGCCCCGCTGGCCGGCGTCGTCCCGCCGGCGGACGTGGTCGTGGAGACCTTCGGCAGGGCCGCGGGCAGGTCCGTCGCGCCCTCGTCGCCGTCGGAGCCGCAGGCGGACAGCCCCAGGGCGCTCACCAGGCACAGGGCGACGAGGGCAGGGGACTTCTTCATGGGGCCTCCGGGGCAGGACGTCGGTGGGGCGCACCGACGGCCGCCGGGCGCGGCAAGTCTCACCCGGGCGACCTGTCACCGCGCTGTCGCCGTCGAGGGGCGCTTCCGCACCAGCACCGGTGCCGGAGAATGTCCCCCATGCCCATCCCGCTCACCGACCCCCGTGACCCGCGCGTCGAGGACTACTTCGGCCTCACCGACGTGAACCTGCGCCGCAAGCTGGAACCCGAGCGGGGGCTCTACATGGCCGAGTCCGACAAGGTCATCCGCCGCGCGCTGGCCGCCGGCCACCGCCCACGCTCCCTGCTGCTCACCCCGCGCTGGGTCACCGACCTGGCCGACCTCGTGGCCGAGGTGGAGGCCACCGGCGCCCCGGTCTACGTGACCGAGCCCCCGGTGGCCGAGGCGATGACGGGCTTCCACCTGCACCGTGGCGCGCTGGCGGCCATGCACCGCCCGGAGCTGCCCCCGGTGTCCGAGGTGGTGGCCGGGGCGCGCCGCGTGGTGGTGGTGGAGGACGTGGTGGACCACACCAACGTGGGCGCCATCTTCCGCTCCGTCGCGGCCCTGGGCGCCGATGCCGTGCTCGTCACCCCCCGCTGCGCCGACCCGCTCTACCGTCGCAGCGTCCGCGTCTCGATGGGGACGGTCTTCCAGGTGCCGTGGACCCGCATCGACCCGTGGCCCGGCGGCATGGCCGAGCTGCAGGAGGCCGGGTTCACCGTGGCCGCCCTGGCCCTGCGCGAGGACGCGCTCACCATGCGGCAGCTGGAGGCCGACCTGCCGGCGAGGCTGGCGCTGGTGCTGGGCACCGAGGGCGACGGGCTGGCCGATCGCACCGTGGCCGCCGCGGACCTGGCCGTGCGCATCCCGATGGCCGGGGGAGTGGACTCCCTCAACGTGGCCGCCGCGAGCGCCCTGGCCCTCTACGCCACCCAGCCCCGCGACTGAGGTCCCGGCCAGGCCGGCCCACGGTGCCGGTGCCGTGCCCAGCCGTCCGCCTCGAGGCACTCGTCCGCAGAAGCCCGGCTGTGGTCCACAGGTACGCCCCGTGCGCCGTACCTCTGGACCGCAGCCGGACCTTTGCAGGGAGGGGCGCAGCCGGCCAATGCGGGTGCGGGCCGGCGCGGGCGTCAGGCCACGTAGCGCTCCAGCAGCCGAGCGGTCTCACGGCCCGGGTCACGGGACACCCCCGAGTGCACCGGCGAGGTCTGCACCACCGTGGACCGCGGTGCCACGAGCCACCCGAAGCGCATGGCCAGCGTGTGCAGCACGTCGGCGGGCGGTCCCCCGGGCACGGGCTCGCTGCGGGCCACGCGGTCCATGGTCACGCAGAAGCGCTCCACGGCGGCCACGTCCAGGTCCGGCCACAGCGCCTGCAGGCGCGCCGCATCGATCCGCACGGCCACGTCGAGCACCGCCGCCGAGCGCGAGTGCACCACCACACCGACGTTCACGAACTCCTCGCGCTCCGGTCGTGGAACGCACCGGATGACCGCGTACTGGTACTCGTGCCAGGTCGGCGCGCCCTCCACCCGGGTGGGGCGCCGCAGCTCGCGCGTGCCGCCACCGGCCGTCCCGATGACGGTGGGCCCGGCCGCCGTCCCGCTCACCGGGGCTCCTCGCCCTGGCGCACCACCGCGCGGCGGGCCTGCATCTTGAGCGTCCGCTGC
>NZ_KV824426.1:0-1671 GCF_001816045.1 Kytococcus sp. HMSC28H12 | reverse complement strand
CGCCGGCAGCCCCTCGAACTCCACGAACTCGTCGGCGGCGTCCAGCCACTTGTGGAGCTTCTCGTCCTCGGGGAAGAGCTCCTTGAGGGCCTGGTCGGTCACCTTGATGTCCTCCGGGTCGCCCGAGAGCGCCACCCAGCGGAACGGGCCGAGCCCCTCGCAGAACAGCGGGCGGATGTAGGCCGGCACGAAGCCGGGGAACTCGAACGCCCGGTCGTACCCGGCCTTGCGCGCCTCGTCGCGGATGGAGTTGCCGTAGTCGAACACCTCGGCGCCCGCGTCCTGGAACTCCACCATCGCCTTGACGTGGGCGGCCATGGCGGACTGGGCCTTCTTCGTGAAGCCCTCCGGGTCCTTCTCCGCCTCGGCGTGCCAGTTCTCCATCGTGAACTCGACCGGCAGGTAGCTCAGCGGGTCGTGGGCGGAGGTCTGGTCGGTGACGACGTCGATCTGCAGGTCGCCGGCCTTGTGGCGCTCGAGCAGGGCCGGGAACACCTCGGCCGCGTTGCCGACGATGCCGATGGACAGGCCGCGCTTCTCCTCCTTGGCCTTGTTGGCCCGGGCGATGGCGTCGTCCAGGTCGTCGGCGATCTCGTGCAGGTAGCGCTTGCCCACGCGGCGCTCCAGGCGGGTGCGGTCCACGTCCACGATGAGGCACACGCCGTCGTTGAGGGTGACGGCCAGCGGCTGCGCGCCACCCATGCCACCGCATCCACCGGTGAGGGTGATGGTGCCTGCGAGGGTGCCACCGAAGCGCTTGGTGGCCACCGCGGCGAAGGTCTCGTAGGTGCCCTGGAGGATGCCCTGGGTGGCGATGTAGATCCACGAGCCGGCCGTCATCTGGCCGTACATCATGAGGCCCTCGGCCTCGAGCTTGCGGAAGTGCTCCCAGGTGGCCCAGTCGCCCACGAGGTTGGAGTTGGCGATGAGCACGCGGGGGGCCCACACGTTGGTGCGGATGACGCCGACCGGCTTGCCGGACTGCACCAGGAGGGTCTCGTCGTCCTCGAGCTCCTTGAGGCTGGCCACGATGGCGTCGAAGGCCTCCCAGGAGCGGGCCGCGCGGCCGGTGCCGCCGTAGACCACGAGGTCGTCCGGGCGCTCGGCGACCTCCGGGTCGAGGTTGTTCATGAGCATGCGCAGCGGGGCCTCGGTCTGCCAGCTCTTGCAGGTCAGCTCGGTGCCGCGCGGGGCGCGGACGGGGCGGGCGCCTTCCATGGGTGTCTCCTTCGACTCGGTCGGCCGGGCGAGGCCCGGTGGCCGGTGGTGGGTGCACCCCGGCGCTGGTGCGGCCATTCCACCAGCCGTCGCGCCGGGGCGGCAGGTGGGGGCGGGGCGAGGTGTCCCAGATGTGGGACAGGCAGCGGGTGGGACGAGGGGCGTCGGGAGGCGACGAGCGCGGCCCGTCAGCGGACGACCTCGCGCTGCTGGCCGTCCACCCGGCGGGTCCAGCCTCGGCCGTCGAGGTGCTCCAGCAGCGGGACCGCCACCCGCCGCGTGGTGCCGAGCGCCTGCCGGGCCACACTGAGGGTGAACGGCTGCGGGAGGGCGGCGAGCTCCCGCATCGCGCGGGCGGGGGCGTCCGGGAGGAGGACGACCTCCCCCGGCAGGCGCAGCAGGCGGCCAGCGCGTGCGGCGGCCGCGAGCTCCCGGGCGCCGAGACCGAGGTCG
>NZ_KV824425.1:0-2889 GCF_001816045.1 Kytococcus sp. HMSC28H12 | reverse complement strand
GCAGCACCAGCCCGGCGACGGCCGCCCGGGCCCAGGCACGGCGCGAGGGGCCGCTCGGCGTGGCGGTGTCCGAGGGGGCGGTGCGGTCGTCGCGGTGGGGGAGGCGCATCATCACGCTCCGATGATGGCACGCGGGCAGCGGGCCCGCTGCGGTGGACTCGCCCGTCCGGATCGTTCCCGACTAGGATGCTGGCCACAATTCGGTGCGCACCGCGCCGGGCATCCGACTCGAGAACAGCCGTCCGACCGGCACCAGGAGGCACACGTGGCACTCGCAGACCGCGCCGAGAAGGTGCAGCAGATCGCCGGGCAGGCCGTCGCCCCGCTGGGGCTCGAGGTCCCCGACGTCGTCATCACGCCGGCCGGCAAGCGCTCGGTGGTGCGCGTCCTGGTGGAGCCCACCCTCCCGGCGCAGGACGACGGGGCCTCCGTGCTGGAGCCGGTGACCCTCGACCAGGTGGCCGAGGCCACCGAGGCCGTGAGCACCGCCATCGACGCCGACGACCCCTTCGGCGAGCAGCCCTACACGCTCGAGGTCAGCTCCCCGGGCGTCGACCGTCCGCTCACCGCCCCGGAGCACTTCCGCCGCGCCGTGGGGCGGCTGGTGGAGTTCCGGGCGGAGGGCGCCGAGCCGTTCACCGCCCGCGTCGTGCGCGTCACCACCGAGGGCGTCGAGCTCGAGGACGGGCGCACCCTGGCTGCCGGTGAGACCGGCACCGGTCAGGTCCAGGTCGAGTTCCGCCGGTGACCCACCCGCCCCGCGACCGCGGGGCCCACAGCTGTCCGAGCCCCCCACGGGGCCGTGCGAGGAGAAGACAATGAAGATCGACATGGCAGTGCTCCGCGACCTGGAGCGAGAGCGCGAGATCCCGCTCGACGTGCTGGTGCCCTCCCTGGAGGCCGGCCTCCTGCAGGCCTACCAGCACGAGGCCGGCGGCCGGCGCAACGCGCGCGTGGAGCTCGACCGCAAGACCGGGCAGGTCGTGGTGTGGGCCCGCGAGGACGCGCCGGTGCTCGAGGACGGCACGCGCGGCGAGGCCGGTCCCGAGTTCGACGACACCCCCGAGGACTTCGGCCGGATCGGGGCGTTCACCGTGCGCCAGGTGATCCGCCAGCGCCTGCGCGACATCGAGGACGAGGCCGTCCTGGGTGACTTCAAGGGCAAGGAGGGCGACATCGTCGCCGGGGTCATCCAGCAGAGCAACGACCCGCACGCCATCCACGTCGACCTCGGCACCATCGAGGGCCTGCTGGGCACCTCCGAGCAGGTGCCGCTGGAGAAGTACGCCCACGGCGACCGCATCCGCTGCTACGTCATCCACGTCAAGCGCGGTATGAAGGGCCCGGTCATCGGCCTGAGCCGCACCCACCCCAACCTCGTGCGCAAGCTCTTCGCGCTCGAGGTGCCCGAGGTGGCCGACGGCACCGTGAAGATCGAGTCCATCGCCCGCGAGGCGGGGCACCGGTCCAAGGTGGCCGTGCGCGGGACGCAGTCCGGCGTCAACGCCAAGGGCGCCTGCATCGGCCCGATGGGGGGCCGCGTGCGGGCGGTGATGAACGAGCTGCAGGGCGAGAAGATCGACATCGTCGACTACGACGAGGACCCGCAGCGCTTCGTGGCCGCAGCGCTCTCCCCGGCCAAGGTGACCTCCGTGACGGTGGTGGACGCCAAGACCCGCTCGGCGCGGGTCACGGTGCCCTCCCACCAGCTCTCCCTGGCCATCGGCAAGGAGGGGCAGAACGCCCGTCTGGCGGCCCGCCTGACCGGCTGGCGCATCGACATCCAGCCGGACCAGCCGGTCGGTGGGGCGGCGGACGCGGACGCCCCGGCAGCCCCGCCGTCGGCGGGCTGACGTCCGGCGGGTTAGAATGGGTGGTCCTGCGGGTACGCCTGCCCCCCACACCCCCGTGCGAACGTGCGTCGGGTGCCGCGGCAGGGACCCCCAGGCGGAGCTCGTGCGCCTCGTCGCCGTCCCTGCCCCCTCGGAACCGACCGGGGTGGCTGCCGGGCACGACGGCGGTCCGGACGGGCCCCGGACATCCGGTCGGTCCGGCACGCGTGTGGTGCCGGACCCGATGCGTAGGTTGCCCGGGCGTGGAGCACACCTCCACCCCGACCCTGCGTGCGTGGAGCGTGCCGTGCAGCGGCGCGCCATCCCGAGAGCCCTGCGGCTCCCGGGCGACGTCGACCTCGGCGAGGTCATCTCGTGGGCAGAAGGGCTCACGACCTCGGGCGAGCAGACGAGAGGAACAGGACATGGAAGCGGGACACACGCGATGAGCACCCGATGAGTACTCAGCGATGAGCACCCAGTACTGACAAAGGCCCCGCCTGCCTGGCGAGGGCCAGACAGGAGAGATGTGGCAAAGCTCAGGGTCCACGAGCTCGCGAAGGAGCTCGGAGTCACCAGCAAGGAGCTGCTGGCCCACCTGAAGGAGCAGGGCGAGTTCGTCAAGTCGGCGTCGTCGACGGTCGAAGCCCCGGTCGTGCGCAAGGTGCGCGACAACCCCCCTGCCGGCGCGCAGCCGGCCGACGCCCCTGCGGGCGAGCAGAAGAAGGCCGACGCCAAGCCGGCCGCCGGGTCCGGCCCCAAGCCGGGTCCGAAGGCGACCCCCGGTCCCAAGGGCGCGACGCCCGGCCCGAAGGCCACGCCCGGTCCCAAGCCGTCCGCGGGGAAGCCCGCTGCGCCGACCCCCGGGCCGAAGGCGACCCCGGGTCCCAAGGCGACCCCCGGGCCGAAGCCGGGCCGCGCCGCCCAGCAGGAGTCCGCGGGCAAGGCCGCTCCGGCCGCCACGCCGGGCCCCAAGGCCACTCCCGGCCCCAAGGCGGCCCGTCCGGGCAACAACCCGTTCGCGCCGAGCCAGGGCATGCCCAAGCCGGGCAGCGCC
>NZ_KV824424.1:6667-8722 GCF_001816045.1 Kytococcus sp. HMSC28H12 | reverse complement strand
ACCTCACCGGCCAGGTCATCTGCGGCCCCGTCGGTGGTGGCCCGCGTGGCGGTCGCGGCGGCCGTGGTGGCACCCAGGGTGCCTTCGGTCGCGGAGGCGGCAAGCGCAAGGCCCGCAAGTCCAAGCGCGCCAAGCGCGCCGAGTTCGAGCAGATGCAGGCACCCTCCATCGGAGGTGTGCAGGTTCCCCGCGGTGACGGCTCGACCGTCATCAAGGTGCGCCGCGGCTCGTCGCTCACGGACTTCGCCGACAAGATCAACGCCAACCCGGCGTCGCTGGTGACGGTGCTCTTCCACCTGGGCGAGATGGCCACGGCCACCCAGTCCCTGGACGAGGACACCTTCGGCGTGCTCGGCGCGGAGCTCGGCTACGACATCCAGGTGGTCTCCCCCGAGGAGGAGGAGGCCGAGCTGCTCAGCTCGTTCAACATCGACCTCGAGGCCGAGGAGGCCGCCGAGACCGACGAGGACCTGGCCCCGCGTCCGCCGGTCGTGACCGTCATGGGTCACGTCGACCACGGAAAGACCCGCCTGCTCGACGCCATCCGCAAGGCCGACGTCGGCGGCGGTGAGGCCGGTGGCATCACGCAGCACATCGGTGCCTACCAGGTGCACACCGAGCACGAGGGCGAGGAGCGTGCGCTGACCTTCATCGACACCCCGGGTCACGAGGCGTTCACCGCCATGCGTGCCCGTGGTGCCAAGGTCACCGACATCGCGATCCTCGTGGTCGCGGCCGACGACGGCGTCATGCCGCAGACCATCGAGGCCCTCAACCACGCCAAGGCGGCCGACGTGCCGATCGTGGTAGCGGTCAACAAGGTCGATGTGGCGGGCGCCAACCCGGCCAAGGTGCGCCAGCAGCTCACCGAGTACGAGCTGGTCGCCGAGGAGTACGGCGGTGACGTGATGTTCGTCGACGTGTCGGCCAAGAACGGCGACAACATCGACGGCCTGCTCGAGGCGGTCCTGCTCACCGCGGACGCCGCCCTGGAGCTGCGCGCCAACCCGGACAAGGACGCCCGTGGTGTGGCCATCGAGGCCAACCTGGACCGTGGCCGCGGTGCCGTGGCCACCGTCCTGGTGACCTCCGGAACGCTGCGCGTCGGCGACGCCATCGTGTCGGGCTCGGCCTACGGCCGCGTCCGCGCGATGCTCGACGAGCACGGCAACCCGGTGGAGGAGGCGCTGCCCTCCCGCCCGGTGCAGGTGCTGGGCATGGACTCCGTGGCCCGCGCCGGTGACACCTTCGTGGTGGCCCCGGACGACCGCACCGCCCGCCAGATCGCCGAGAAGCGTGAGGCCGCGGACCGTCAGGCCTCGCTGGCCAAGGCCCGCAAGCGCATCAGCCTCGAGGACCTCAACGAGGCCCTCGCCAAGGGCAAGGTCGAGACCCTCAACCTCATCCTCAAGGGTGACGTGTCGGGTTCGGTCGAGGCCCTGGAGGACGCGCTGCTGCAGCTCGACGTGGGCGACGAGGTCGACCTGCGGATCATCGACCGCGGCGTCGGCGCCATCACGATGAACAACATCAACCTCGCCGTCGCGTCCGACGCGGTCATCCTCGGCTTCAACGTGCGGGCCGAGGGCCAGAACGCGGACTATGCCGAGCGCGAGGGCGTCGAGATCCGGTACTACTCGGTCATCTACCAGGCGATCGAGGACATCGAGAACGCCCTCAAGGGCATGCTCAAGCCGGAGTACGAGGAGGTGGAGACCGGCTCGGCCGAGATCCGCGAGGTGTTCCGCTCCTCGAAGTTCGGCAACATCGCCGGTTCGATCGTCCGCTCGGGCGAGGTGCGTCGCGGCGCCAAGGCGCGCATCACGCGCGACGGCGTCGTCATCACCGAGGACCTGGAGCTCACCGGTCTGCGGCGCTTCAAGGACGACGTCACCGAGGTCCGCGAGGGCTTCGAGTGCGGTATCAACCTGGGCTCGTGGAACGACGTCCAGGAGGGTGACCTCATCACCACCTACGAGATGCGGGAGAAGCCGCGCGACTGACGCGCACCGCACCTCCGGTCCAAGGGGCCGCACCCACCCGGGTGCGGCCCCT
>NZ_KV824424.1:0-6647 GCF_001816045.1 Kytococcus sp. HMSC28H12 | reverse complement strand
GGGCCGCACCCACCCGGGTGCGGCCCCTCGGCCGTACGAGACCTGACCTAGGCTGGTGCCCCGCCAGCACGACCCCCTGCACGAAGGAGCCCGACATGGCCGACCCCGCACGCGCCCGCAAGATCGCCGAGCGCATCCGCGACATCCTCGCGGAGAACGTCGCCGCCGTGGTCAAGGACCCGGACCTGGGCATGATGACGGTCACCGACGCCCGCGTGACCCCTGACCTGCAGCACGCCACTGTGTTCTGGACCGTGCTCGGCGACGACCGCCAGCGGGAGCTCACCGACGAGCTGCTGCAGCGCAACCGCGGCAAGCTCCGCACCCTGGTCGGCAAGGGCCTGGGCATCCGCATGACGCCCTCGCTGGAGTTCGTGCATGACGCCCTGCCCGAGGACGCCGCCCACCTCGAGGACGTGCTGCGCCGCGCCAAGGAGGACGACGAGCGCCGTGCGCGGGAGAACGCCGGGGCCGTCTACGCCGGCGACGAGGACCCGTACAAGAAGCCGGCCGACGACGAGGACCAGTGAGCGGCAGGTCGGCGTCGCAGGGCCGTCCCGCGCCCCGGACCCCGCGTCCGGACCCGGCGCCGGACGGCCTCCTCGTGCTCGACAAGCCCGAGGGACCGACCTCCCACGACGTCGTCTCGCGCTGCCGCTGGCTGTGCGCCACCCGCAAGGTGGGGCACGCCGGCACCCTCGACCCCATGGCGACGGGCGTCCTGCTCGTGGGGGTGGGGCGGGCCACCCGCTTGCTGACCCACCTGGTGGGTGCCGACAAGACCTACTCCGCCACGATCCGGCTGGGGGAGGGCACCACCACCGAGGACGCCCAGGGCGAGTTCACCGCCACGCCGGGTGTGCCCGACCGCGAGGTCCTGCTGGCCGGTGGTCCGGCGCTGCAGGACGCCGTCGCGTCGCTCACCGGGGAGGTCCAGCAGGTCCCCAGCGCCGTGAGCGCCCTCAAGGTGGACGGCAAGCGCGCCCACGCCAAGGTGCGTGACGGGGAGGAGTTCGAGCTCGCCCCGAGGCCGGTGACGGTGTACTCCTTCGAGGTGCTCGATCGTCGACCCTCGACGGGTGCCTCAGGCACCGAGACCCTCGATCTCGACGTCCGGGTGAGGGTCTCGTCGGGGACCTACGTCCGCGCCCTGGCGCGCGACCTGGGCCGTGCCCTGGGCTCCGAGGGGCACCTGGTGGCCCTGCGGCGCGAGGCGGTGGGCGGCTTCACCCTCGACCTCGCGGCACCGCTGCAGGAGCTCGTGGAGGTGCGTGAGGGGGGCGGGTTGCCGGCCCACCTGCCCGTGGTGCCGATGGGGGAGGTGGCCCGCCGGGTGCTGCCGGTCGGGCGCCTCGACGATGCCGCCGTGGCGCGCGTGCGCAACGGCATGCAGGTCACCCCCGCGGCCGAGCCCGCGTGGGAGGGCGACCCCTCCCGTGCGCTCACCGTCGACCAGGCGGGGAGGGCGGCGCTGCTGGACGAGGCGGGCGAGCTCGTGGCCGTGGCCACTCGCGCGGGGGAGCGGTGGCAGCCGACCACCGTCTTCCCGCCCGCGACGGGGGCCGGGTCGTAGACTCGCCGCCGTGCTCAGACTGACCCACCCCGACCAGGTCCCCCACGAGGTGCGCCGGCGCGGCACCGCCGTCACCATCGGCACCTTCGACGGCCTCCACCGTGGGCACCGGGCCGTGCTGGACCGCCTCACCGCCGAGGCGCGGGAGCACGACCTCGCCTCCGTGGTGCTGACCTTCCACCCCCACCCGCTGGAGGTGCTCCACCCCGAGCGCGCGCCGGAGGCCGTGTGCAGCCTGGCCCAGCGCCTGGAGCTCCTGGAGTCGGCCGGGGTGGACGTGGTCGTGGCGCAGGAGTTCACCCACGAGCTCGCCGCGCAGGGGCCCCGCGAGTTCGTCGAGGGCACCTACGTGCGCGACTTCGGGATGCGGCGCATCGTCGTGGGGCGGGACTCCCGCTTCGGCCGCGGGAACGCCGGCACCGTCGACACCCTGCGCGAGCTGGGCGAGGAGTTCGGCTTCGAGGTGGTGGTGCTCGAGGACCGCGGGGAGTCCGGCGTGACCCGGTGGTCCTCCACCGCGGTCCGTTCCGCCCTGCGCGACGGCCGAGTCGACCTCGCCGCCGAGCACCTCGGGCGACCGCACACCGTGCGCGGCACCGTGGTGCACGGTGACCACCGGGGGCGCGCGCTGGGCTTCCCGACCGCCAACCTCTCGGCCGACGCCGAGGGCATGGTCCCCGCCGACGGCGTCTACGCCGGCTGGCTGGTGCTCGACGACGCGCCGGACGAGGACCCGGGGCGCCGACTGCCCGCCGCGATCTCCGTGGGCAGCAACCCCACCTTCGACGGTCAGCGCCGCACGGTGGAGGCCCACGTCATCGACCGGACGGGGCTGGACCTCTACGGCCGGTCCGTGGGCGTGGAGTTCGTGCAGCGCCTGCGCGGCATGGTGCGCTTCGGTGGCATCGAGCCGCTCGTGGAGCAGATGACCGCCGACGTCGCGGAGGCGCGGGAGGTGCTCTCGTGAGCGGAGCCTTCCCCGAGACCTCGCCGAGCACCCGCCCCGCGCGCTCGCGCAGCGCCGTGACGTTCCCGACCGACGAGGGGGCGAGGCCGAGCACCGTGCCCCACCGCTGGGCGGCGCCCGTCGGCGCGGTGCGCCCGAGCGACCTCCCCCGCGAGCAGCCGGTCGTCGAGCGGGTGCTGCAGCGCACGGACTGGCCGTTGGTGGGCGTGGCCCTGGCGCTGAGCCTGCTCGGCGCCCTGGCCATCTACAGCACCACCCACATGGACACCGGTGCGGCCACTGCGGTCAAGCACCTCATCAACCTGGGCCTGGGCCTGGGCCTGTTCGCCGTGATCTCCCGCCTGGACGTCTACCGGCTGCGGAGCCTCACCCCGTGGGTGGTGCTCCTGGGCTGGGCCGGCCTGGCCCTGGTGCTCGTCATCGGCAAGGAGATCTACGGCGCCAAGTCGTGGATCGTCATCGGTGGTGGCTTCACCATCCAGCCCACGGAGTTCATGAAGATCGCGCTCTGCCTGGGGCTGGCCGCCATCCTCAGCGACCGGTTGCGCCCCAAGGTGGCCGAGCCCGGCTCGCTGCAGGTGGTGCTGGCCTGGACCCTGGTGTTCCTCACCCTGGGCCTGGTGATGCTGCAGCCCGATCTGGGCTCGGGCATCATCATCGGGCTCATGGGGTTCGGGGTGGTGGCCCTCTCGGGGGCCAACCGGTGGTGGGTGCTGGCCGCGCTCGTGGGGGCCGTCACCGTGGCCACCGTGGCCATCACGAGCGGGCTGCTGGCCAAGCACCAGATGGACCGCCTCACCACCTTCCTGCACCCCGAGCAGGACCCGAGCGGGACCGGCTACCAGGTCATCCAGTCCAAGATCGCGGTCGGCTCCGGCGGGCTCTTCGGGCAGGGCTACCTGCAGGGGCGGCAGGCCCAGGGCGGCTTCCTCCCGGTGGACGAGTCGGACTTCATCTTCGCCGTGGTGGCCGAGGAGTTCGGTCTGGTGGGCGGCCTGCTCGTGCTGCTGCTGCTGGTGTTCGTGGTGCTGCGTGCCCTGTCCATCGCGCAGCGCACGACGGACGTCTTCCCGCGCCTGGTGGCCGTGGGCATCGCCTGCTGGTTCGCCGCGCAGACCACGGAGAACGTGGGCATGACCATGGGCATGCTGCCGATGACGGGTGTGCCGCTGCCCTTCGTGAGCTACGGCGGGTCCTCGATGTTCGCGGGGTGGATCGCCCTCGGCCTGCTCAACGCCATGGCCATCGCGACGCGCTCGGACGACTGACCGCGGGGTCGGGCCGGCCCGCCCGTGGTGTGCGACACTTGTGGGCGGTACGTCCCCCTCACCCCGGGGGCACGTTCCCGGCGCGAACTCCTTGGTCGATGCGGCCACCGGAAGCGTGCCGGCGGTGGGTGACGCGCCTCGCGCGAGCCACGCCGTACCCCAGACTTTTCGCCGCCCACGGCGGCACGAACGACCGCGTGGACGGTCGCGCCGGCAGACCGGAGGGATCCGTCGCCGGCACGGGTGGCGACCCTCCTGCGGTGGAGGTCTCCGCATGACGGACCAGACCCAGCAGCCCGGTTCCTTCGCGCTGCTCTTCCAGGCACCCGACCCCGACGCCTTCCGCGCCGCTCGTTCCCGATCCGAGGACGAGGTCGAGGAGCCCCGTGGGGCCGAGCGCAGCCCGCGCCGCCGGTCCGACGAGGACGACCAGCCCACCGGGCGCCGCCAGCGTGGCGAGGGCCGCGGTCGTCGCTCGCGGGGTGAGCGCGGAGGCCGCGGGCGCGGCGACGAGGGGGCGGAGGCCACCTCGGAGGAGACCCCGGAGCAGGAGCGTTCCCAGGAGCGCGACCACGAGGACCAGGACGACGAGGCGCGCGGCGAGGGCCGTGTGCGCCGCCGTCGCCCGGATCGCCGTCGCCGCCGGGGTGAGGCCGCCGAGGACGTGGAGCAGGACGCCGACGCGTCCGAGGCCCCGGAGGCGTCCGAGGAGCGTGACCGTGAGGACTCCGCTGACGACGAGTCCGAGGGCGGGCGGGGTGGCCGCCGGGCCCGTCGCCGCCGGGGTGGTCGTGGCCGGGGCCAGGCCGACGAGGCCTCCCGCGAGGGTGACGAGGCAACCGAGCAGTCCGACGAGCAGCGATCCGCCGGTGCCGACGACCAGAGCGAGGACGACACCGACCACGAGCGCAGCAGCCGCTCGCGTCGCTCGCGCAAGCGCTCCCGCGGTGGGCGCCGGCGGTCCCGTGGCGAGGGCGGCGAGCAGCAGAGCGAGGCCACCGGCGAGGCCGGGGACGAGGTGACCCGCGTCCAGGGTTCCACCCGCCTGGCCGCCAAGAAGCAGCGCCGCCGCGAGGGCCGCGAGGCCGGCCGCAAGCGCACCGTGCTCACCGAGGCCGAGTTCCTCGCCCGCCGCGAGAGCGTGGAGCGCACGATGCTGGTGCGCCAGTCCGCCGACTACACCCAGGTGGGCGTGCTCGAGGACGGCGTGCTGGTGGAGCACTACATCGACCGCAAGCAGCAGACCACGATGGTGGGCAACGTCTACCTCGGACGGGTGCAGAACGTGCTGCCCTCCATGGAGGCCGCGTTCGTCGACATCGGCAAGGGCCGCAACGGCGTGCTCTACGCCGGTGAGGTCAACTGGGAGGCCGCCGGCCTGCCCAAGGGGGAGCAGAAGCGCATCGAGGCCGCCCTCCAGCCCGGCCAGGCCGTGCTGGTGCAGGTGACCAAGGACCCCATCGGCCACAAGGGTGCCCGCCTCACCGCGCAGGTCTCCCTGCCGGGGCGCTACCTGGTCTACGTGCCGGGCAACACCACCACCGGCATCAGCCGCAAGCTGCCGGACACCGAGCGGGCGCGCCTGAAGAAGATCCTCAAGGACGTCGTCCCGGCCGAGGCGGGCGTCATCGTGCGCACGGCCGCCGAGGGTGCCTCGGAGGCCGAGCTGCGCGCCGACGTCGAGCGCCTCACCGCCCAGTGGGAGCGCATCGCCGCCACCGAGGCCAAGGGCTCGGCGCCGGTGATGGTGCACGGTGAGCCCGACCTCACCACGCGCGTGATCCGCGACGTCTTCAACGAGGACTTCGGCTCGCTCGTGGTCTCCGGCGACCGGGCCTGGGACGAGGTGAACGGGTACGTCGACGCCGTCGCCCCCGACCTGTCGAGCAAGTTGAAGCGGTGGGAGGAGCAGGAGGACCTGTTCGACCACTTCCGGGTGCAGGAGCAGATCGCCAAGGCGATGGACCGCAAGGTCTGGCTGCCCTCGGGCGGGTCGCTGATCATCGACCGCACCGAGGCGATGACCGTCATCGACGTCAACACCGGAAAGTTCGTGGGCTCGGGCGGCAACCTCGAGGAGACCGTCACCAAGAACAACATCGAGGCGGCCGAGGAGATCGTCCGGCAGCTCCGCCTGCGCGACATCGGCGGCATCATCGTCGTGGACTTCATCGACATGGTGCTCGAGAGCAACCGCGACCTCGTGGTGCGCCGCCTGGTGGAGTGCCTGGCCCGCGACCGCACGAAGCACCAGGTGGCCGAGGTCACCTCGCTGGGCCTGGTGCAGATGACCCGCAAGCGCGTGGGCAGCGGCCTCGTGGAGGTCTACGGCGAGGAGTGCCAGCACTGCGACGGCCACGGTCTGGTGGTGAAGGACGCCCCGGTGGCCCCGAAGGGCGGCGGCGGACGCCGTTCCGGCCGCGGCCAGGGCGGTGGCTCGTCCCAGGGTGGGGAGGCCCGCGCCCAGGAGAGCACGCAGCGCCGTCCCTCCGGGCCGTCGGTGGCCCAGATCGCGCGGGCCGTCCACGCAGCCGCGCTCAAGGGCGAGACCGAGGGTGGTGTGCCCGTGGCCCGTGCCGAGGACATGGCCTCCACGCCGCAGGCCGCACCCGAGGGCCCCGCCGCGGAGAGCGCCCAGCCGGTGCCCGCCCCGCAGCAGGTCAGCGAGCCCGAGAGCGAGGCTGCCGCGTCGCCTGGTTCCGCCCCCGAGGCCGTGGCCCCGGCCGAGCCGGCGCCGGTCGTGACCGGTCGCATCGGCCGTCGTCCGTCCGTGCCCGTCGAGCCCGAGGGCGAGGGTGAGCCCTACGTGGGGGCGCCGGTGGCGGACGCCGCCGAGCCC
>NZ_KV824423.1:0-2311 GCF_001816045.1 Kytococcus sp. HMSC28H12 | reverse complement strand
GCCCCACCGGTCGGTGGGGCGCCCTCCTGCGTGTGCGGGGTCAGGCCGCGAACTGCGACCCGATGCGGGTGACGGTCCTCCCGTCGGGGGCCACGTCGATCCCGGCGACGCCGCAGGGCAGCACCTCGTCCACGGTCGGCAGCGGCAACCGGGTGTCGCTGTGCTCGGCGTCCCAGGTCTCGAGGAGGCCGAGCAGGTCCCCCTCGTCGGTGAGGCTCGCGGCGCACACCTGCAGGGCGAGGTCACCCGGGACCTCCAGGAGCGCCATCCCGGTGGGGTAGCTGTCCGTGACCTTCGGGACGACGGTCAGGAATCCGGTGGCCCCGGGCGAGACGGTGAGGGTCTGCCGCTTGCCGGCCACCGGGTCGCAGGAGTCCGTGCAGTCGTCGGGGAAGGTGCGCTCCCGCACGGTGATGATGCGCCCCTGCACCTTCTCGAGGTACACGCTGCGCTCGCCCTGGTTGTGACGGTCGAGTTCCTCGAGGCTGGGAACGGGGGTCACCGAGATGGTGCTGCTGGGGTCGAGCGTGGGGCGCGGGTCGGTCGGCGAGGTGGGCGGGCTGGTCGGGGCGGTGGGGCTCGGCACGTCCGTGGGCGCCGGCGAGGACGGCTCGTCGCTGGGCGAGGGGGCCGTCGGCTCGGTCGTGGGGCTCGGGTCGGGGCCGGGCTCCGTGGTGGGGCTGGGGTGCTTGGGGGTCGTGGTGGTGGCCGACGGCCCCGTCGGGTCGGGTGTGGACTCGCTCGGGCTGGGCGCGTCCGTGGACTCGGACGGGCTCGGGGAGGCGTCGCTCGAGCTGGGGGACTCCTCCGGGGAGTTGGCGCTCTCCTCCGGGGCACTGGAGCTCGTGCTGGGGTCCGGGGCCGGGTCGTCCTGGCTGCACGCGGCCAGGCTCATCGCGAGCACGAGGCCCAGGGTCGCACTGGTGGTTCGTCGCATGGTGGTCTCCCCCCTCGTCAGGCACCGCCGGTGGCGGTCGGGGCCGGGTGCCCCGTTCCGGGCAGTCTGGCCAGAGGGGGCCCGGCGGCAACCCCCGTAGACTCTGCGCCGTGACTCTCAGACTGCACGACTCGGCCACCCGCGAGGTCCGCGACTTCGTCCCGCGAGTTCCCGGACGGGCCAGCATCTACATCTGTGGGCTCACCACCCAGACCAGCCCGCACATCGGCCACCTGCGCTTCGCCGTCGCCTTCGACGTGCTGCGCCGGTGGATGGAGCGTGGCCACGGCCTGGAGGTCACGCTGGTGCGCAACGTGACTGACATCGACGACAAGATCCTGGCCAAGTCCGCCGAGAACGGCGTGCCGTGGAACGAGTGGAGCCAGCGCTACGAGCGCGAGACCACCGCGGCGCTGGAGACCATCGGGGTGCGCCCGCCCTCCTACGAGCCCCGCGCCACCGGCCACGTGCCGGACATGATCGAGCTCATGGAGCGCCTCATCGAGCGGGGCCACGCCTACCCGGCGGCCGACGGCTCCGGCGACGTGTACTTCGACGTGCGCTCCTGGGCCGACTACGGCGAGCTGACCCGCCAGCGGATCGACGACATGGCGCCGGCCACCGACGCCGACCCGCGCGGCAAGCGGGACCCCCGCGACTTCGCGCTGTGGAAGGGCGCCAAGGCCGACGAGCCGCACACCGCCACCTGGCCCACCCCGTGGGGGCGCGGCCGCCCGGGCTGGCACCTGGAGTGCTCGGCCATGTCCTGGCGCTGGCTGGGCGAGGAGTTCGACATCCACGGGGGCGGCAACGACCTGCGCTTCCCGCACCACGAGAACGAGCAGGCGCAGTCGCGTGCGGCAGGCTTCGGTTTCGCCAACTTCTGGCTGCACAACGGCATGCTCACCACCGGCGGCGAGAAGATGAGCAAGTCGCTCGGCAACACCCTCACCGTGGCCGAGCTGACCAAGACCTACCGCCCGCTGGCCGTGCGCTGGCTGCTGGCCACAGTGCACTACCGCTCTGCGCTGGAGTACACCGAGGGCTCGCTGGCCGAGGCCACCGCCCAGGTGGAGCGGGTGGAGAACTTCCTCACCCGTGCGCTCGGCGTGGCCGGGCTCGCGGCGGGGGACGCGCGCGAGCAGGCGCTCACCGCCGAGCTGCCGGCGGAGTTCGCGGCCGCCCTGGACGACGACGTGAACGTCTCGGCCGCCCTGGCCGTGGTGTTCGAGCAGGTGCGCCGGGGCAACAGCGCCCTGGCCGGCACCCCGGACCCGGCAGCGGCCGGGCAGGCCGCGGTCACCGTGGCCGCGATGCTGGAGGTGCTGGGTCTTGACCCGCTCGACCCGCAGTGGGCCGTCGGTGCCGCCGGCG
>NZ_KV824422.1:0-11338 GCF_001816045.1 Kytococcus sp. HMSC28H12 | reverse complement strand
CCGCTGTCCGCACCGCGATGGGGGCCCGGGGACGCGCGCGGGCCGTCACCCACCACAGCTGGCAGGCGACTGCCCCGGTCTTCCTCGACGCACTGCGCCGCGCCGCCCGCTGAGGGGACGACGCGGCGCAACCGGTCGGTGCTCGGGCCTCAGGGGCGGCCGAGCCCCCGGTAGGTCCAGCCGGCGGCGCGCCAGGCCTCGGCGTCCAGGGCGTTGCGGCCGTCGATGACGGTGGGCCGGCCCACGATCTCCTTGAGCGCCGCGGGGTCCAACTCGCGGAACTCCTTCCACTCCGTCAGGTGCACCACGAGGTCGGCGCCGGTGATGGCGTCCTGCGCGGAGTCCGCGTAGGTGAGGGTCGGGTAGACCTTGGCCGCGTTGGCCATGCCCTTGGGGTCGAAGACGTGCACGTCGGCACCCGCCAGGTGCAGCTGGCCGGCCACGGCCAGCGCCGGGGAGTCGCGCACGTCGTCCGAGTTGGGCTTGAACGCCGCACCGAGCACCGCCACGCGGCGGCCGTGCAGGTCGCCGCCCAGCTCGCGGCGGGCCAGCTCCACCACGTGCTCGCGGCGGCGGGAGTTGATCTTGTCGATCTCGGCGAGGAACTCCAGCGCGTGCCCGGCCCCCAGCTCGCCCGCGCGGGCGGAGAAGGCACGGATGTCCTTGGGCAGGCAGCCACCGCCGAAGCCCACACCGGCGTTGAGGAACTTGCGGCCGATGCGGTCGTCGTGGCCGATGGCGTCGGCCAGCTTGGTGACGTCCGCGCCGGCGAACTCGCAGATCTCGGCCATCGCGTTGATGAACGAGATCTTGGTGGCCAGGAAGGAGTTGGCGGCCACCTTCACCAGCTCGGCGGTGGGCAGGTCGGTCACCACCACGGGCGTGCCGTCCTGCTCGATCGTCTGCGCGTACACCTCGCGCAGGACCTTCTCGGCGCGCTCGGAGGTCACGCCGAAGACCAGCCGGTCGGGGTGCAGCGTGTCCTGGACCGCGAAGCCCTCGCGGAGGAACTCCGGGTTCCACGCCAGCTCGGCGGTCACGCCCTCGGGGGTGTGCTCGGCCACGTACTCGGCCAGGCGCTGCGCGGTGCCCACCGGCACGGTGGACTTGCCGGCCACCAGCGCGCCGTCCTTGAGGTGCGGGGTGATGGAGGCGATCGCGGAGTCGATGTAGGTGAGGTCCGCGGCGTGGGAGTCGGCCTTCTGCGGCGTGCCCACCCCGATGAACACCACGTCGGCGTCGGAGATCTCGGAGAAGTCGGTGCTGAAGCGCAGCCGGCCGCTGGCCACCTGCTCGGCGAGGATGGGGTCGAACCCCGGCTCGTAGAACGGGCTCGTGCCGGACTGCAGCGCAGCGACCTTGGCCTCGTCGACGTCCACCCCGACCGTGTCGAAGCCCAGGTGGGCCATCCCGGCGGCGTGCACGGCCCCCAGGTAGCCGGTACCGATCACTGCAACGCGCATTCGCGTGCCTCCTTCGCCCTCACGGGCCCTCGCGGGTTCCGGCTCACGATATGCGATGCCGGGTGCCGGGCCGACGCGCACGCGGCCCCGCGCCCGGCGGTGGGAGAATCCCCACCATGAGCCAGCAGATCCTCTCCGAACTCGTCGCAGGTGTCGCCGCCGTCCACGTCACGGTCGGCCAGAAGGTGCAGGCCGGCACCGAAGTGGCGCTCCTGGAGTCCATGAAGATGGAGATCCCGGTGCTGGCCGAGGCCGACGGCACCGTCGAGGCCGTGCACGTGGCCCCCGGCGACGTCGTCCAAGAGGGCGACTCGCTCGTCGTCCTCTCGGACTGACCCCTCAGGCCTCGCGGGCCGCCCACCAGCGCCGCAGCTCGGCCTCCGCCGCCTCGGCACCCACCGGCCCGGCGTCGAGCCGGTACTGCAGTAGGTGGTCGTAGGCCTCGCCGAGCACCGGGCCCGGCGGGATGTCCAGCACCTGCATGATCTGGTGCCCGTTGAGCTCCGGGCGCACCGCCGCCAGCTCCTCCTCAGCCTGGATGCGGTCGATCCGCTCCTCGAGCTCGTCGTAGGTCCGGCTCAGCCGGGCGGCCTTGCGCTGGTTGCGGGTGGTGCAGTCGGCCCGGGTCAGCAGGTGCAGCCGCGACAGCATCGGACCGGCGTCGGTGACGTACCGGCGGACCGCGGAGTCCGTCCACTCGCCCTCGCCGTAGCCGTGGAAGCGCAGGTGCAGCTCCACCAGGCGCACCACGTCGCGGATGGTGTCCTTGTCGTAGCGCAGGGCACGCAGCCGCTTGCGGGCCATCTTGGCGCCCACCACCTCGTGGTGGTGGAAGCTCACGCGCCCCCCGGGCAGGAAGCGGCGCGTCGGCGGCTTGCCGATGTCGTGCAGCAGCGCGGCCAGGCGCAGCACGAGGTCGCGGTGCGGCACCTCCTCGGCGGCCCCCTCGCGCGGGCCCTCCAGGTCGATCGCCTGCTCCAGCACGATGAGGGAGTGCTCGTAGACGTCCTTGTGGCGGTGGTGCTCGTCGGTCTCCAGCTGCAGCGCGGGCAGCTCCGGCAGCACCTGCTCGGCCAGCCCGGTGTGCACGAACACCTCGAGCCCGGCGCGCGGCCGGTCGGCCAGCAGCAGCTTGGTGAGCTCGTCGCGCACCCGCTCGGCCGAGACGATCTCGATGCTGGCGGCCATCTCCTGCATCGCGCCCATCACCCGGGCCGAGGGCACCAGCCCCAGCTGCGCGGCGAAGCGGCAGGCCCGCATCATGCGCAGCGGGTCGTCGGCGAAGGACTCCTCGGGCACGGTGGGGGTGTCCAGCTCGCCCGCGGCGAGCGCCTCGAGCCCGCTGTGGGGGTCCACGAACTCCAGCTGCGGCAGGCGCAGCGCCATGGCGTTCACGGTGAAGTCCCGGCGCACCAGGTCGTCGGTGAGGCTCTCGCCGAAGCGCACCTCGGGCTTGCGGCTGGCGCGGTCGTACACGTCGGAGCGGTAGGTGGTGATCTCCACCATCTCCTCGCCCTTGCGCGCCCCGATGGTGCCGAAGGCGCGGCCGAGGTCCCAGGTGGCGTCCGCCCACCCCTCCAGCACGGCCTCGATGTCGTCGGGCCGGGCGTCGGTGGTGAGGTCCAGGTCGGGTGAGGTGCGACCGAGGAAGGCGTCGCGCACGGGCCCGCCCACGAGGGCCAGCTCGAAGCCGGCGGCGGCGAAGCGCTCCCCGAGCTCGCTGAGGAGCGGCATCACGGGAGCCAGGTGCTGCAGGGCACGCTGGAACAGCTCGGAGGCGGGGGTGTCGGTCACGGCAGGACAGTGCTCCTGGGTCGGGACGGGCGCGGCGCACGAGTCTACGGGGGGCCGCCCGGCAGGTCGGTCGGCAGACGTCCTCGCAGGTCAGGCCGCTACCATGTCCAGATGACTCTCTCGATGCATCACGCGGTGCAGTCGCCTCGGCGGCTGCCCTCGATGCGCGAGACCTCCGCCGGCGGGGTGGTCGTCACGGTGGAGCCCGGACGGGCCCGGCTGGCCCTCATCGCCCGCTTCAACCGCGCCCACCGCCTCGAGTGGTGCCTCCCCAAGGGCCACGTGGAGGCCGGTGAGACGCTCGTGGAGACGGCGGTCCGCGAGGTGGCCGAGGAGACCGGCATCCGGTCGCGCCCCGTGCTCACGCTGGGCACCATCGACTACTGGTTCTCCACCCCCGAGCGCCGCATCCACAAGCGGGTGCACCACTTCCTCCTCGAGGCGGTGGGCGGTCACCTCACGGTGGAGGAGGACCCGGACCACGAGGCCGTGGACGTGCAGTGGTTCGACCTCGCGCACGCGCACCGCACCCTGACCTTCCCCAACGAGCGACGCATCGCCCAGATGGCGTGGCGCCGGCTGTGCGGCGGCTGACCCGGCGGGGCCTGCGACTGGGGGTGGCCCTCGCGGCCGTGGGGGGTGCGCTCCTGCCCTCGGCCCTGCCCGCACCGGCGGCCACCGCCGCGCACCTCCCCTCCTCCTCGGTCACGGGACGCCACCTGCCCGCCGAGGCCGCGGCCGACCGCCCCCCGGTGGACCTGCGGGTCGACGAGGTGGCCCCGGGGTGGGTGACCGGGGGCCACGACGTGCGGCTCACCGCATCGCTCACCGCCGCCGACACCGAGGTGACAGACCTGCGCGTCACCCTCTCCACGGCCGCCCCGCTGGACAGCCGCAAGGAGGTGACCGCCTGGCTCGACGCCGGGGGCGGCGAGCGTCGGCGCGAGCAGGTGCGCAGCGCGGGACGCCTCAGCATCGGCGCCTCCCGCGAGGTGGCCCTCGACCTCACGAGCCCCACCGTGGACCGCCCCCGCGTGCTGCCGGTCTCCGTGGCCGTCTCCGGGGTGGTGGACGGCGAGCGACGCCTGCTCGACGTGCAGCGCACCGTCGTGCCCGTGCTGCCCGAGGGCGGGGTGGACCGGACCACCGCCCGCGTCGGCTGGGCGGTGGGGGCCACGGCTCCCCTGTCGGCCGCTCTCCTCGACGAGGAGGACGACGAGCGACGCGCGGCCTGGACCCGCGCCCTCGACCTCAGCGGGTCGGTGGCGGCCGCCACGGACCTCGGGGACCGCGTCACGCCCGTCGTGGACCCCGCGGTGGTGCCCCACCTCTCCGGTGACCGTGCCGACGCCCTGGGGACCTCCCGTGACGGTGCGTGGCGCCTGGTCCGGCACGCCGTGGACCCGCTCGACGTGGACCCCGCCCGGGAGGCCCTGTGGCGCCATGCCACCGCTCCGCAGGAGGGCGTGGAGCGTCCCCTGGTGCTGGACCTGAGCTCCAGCTCCGGACGGCAGGGCAGCGACGACCCCCGGCTGCACCGCCTCGTGGACGCCACCGCCGAGGACACCGTGGTGCTGGCCCCCTCCGGCTTCCGCGGCGAGGACACGGCCAGCGGTCGGGACGCCGCCGCGGACCCGGGCAACTGGTGGCGCGGCCACCGGGTGGGGTGGGTCGACCAGGCCTCGAGCCACCACCTCGGCGAGCAGGAGAGCGCACCTCAGGGCGACGCCGGCGGACGGGCGCTGCCCGGACAGGCCCTGCTGGGGCTCACGCTCCTGGCCGACGAGACCCGGGAGGCCCACGGTGCGGACCCGGGGCAGGTCCCCGACCTCGTGCTGGCCCCGGACCCGGCCCGCGTGGACGCCGCCGCCCTGCGGCACGCGGTGGACCTGGCCACTTCGGCCCCCTGGCTGCAGTCCGTGCCCGCCGCCGAGATGCTCGCGTGCACCCGGGACTGCCCCACCGAGGCGCCCGAGGGCACTGCCTCCTGGCCCGCCATCGAGCCGCGCACCCCGCGCCCCTCGCCGCCGGCCGAGCTGCCCTCCGTGACCGGGGACGCCGCGGCCCTCGCGGAGGTGGTCGACCGCGGGCCCACCGACCTGCTGCGCGACGGCCCGCTGGCCCAGCTCTCCACCGTCTGGGAGAACGAGGAACAGCGCCAGCAGTCGTGGACGGAGCTGCACCGCACCACCGACGACCTCCTCCGCGCCCTCGACGTGGAGGACAGCACCGTGAACCTGCTGGCCGACGACGCCGAGCTGCGCGCCACCGTGGCCAACAGCAGCACCACCTCGTTCCACGACCTCCGCGTGGTGGTGCGGCCCGGCAACGACCGCGTCACCGCCGACCAGCCCGAGGGGTCCCTGGGGCTGGGGGCCCGTGGCCGGGCGAGCACCTCGTTCACCGCCCGCACCCACGCCGCCGGCCAGGTGCCGGTGCGCATCCTGGTCACCACCCCCGACGGCGGGCGCGTGCTGGCCCGCGGCGAGGTCACCGTGAACGCCCGGCCCGCCACCGGCTGGTGGTACGCCGGCATCGGTATCGTGACCGCGCTCCTCATCGGGTTCGGCGCCTGGCGCACGGTGCGCCAGGTGCGGGCCGGAGCCACCCCACCGCCCTCCTGACCGTCCCAGACCGGAGACCCCCGTGAGCAACTCCTCCTCCGTGGGCCGCAACGCCGCCCTCATGGCCGCCGGCACGCTCACCTCCCGCGTGCTCGGACTGGTGCGCGTGGCCCTGCTGACCGCGGCGCTCGGTGCCGCCACCGACGTCGGCAACGCCTTCGACACGGCCAACCAGCTGCCCAACGTGCTGTTCATCATCATCGCCGGGGGTGTGCTCAACGCGGTGCTCGTGCCGCAGCTCACCAAGGCGATGCGCCACTCCGACGGCGGTCAGGACTTCACCGACCGGCTGCTCACCCTGGCGCTGGTCATCATGGGCGCACTCACCGTGGTGGCCGTGCTGGCCTCGCCGCTGCTCGTGGCGCTCTACGGGTCGGGCTACTCCCCGGAGACGGCGCGGCTCTCGGTCTTCTTCACGATGCTGTGCCTGCCGCAGATCTTCTTCTACGGCCTGTACACGCTGCTGGGGCAGGTGCTCACCAGCCGTGAGAACTTCGGCCCGTACATGTGGACGCCGGTGCTGGCCAACGTGGTGCAGATCGCCGGCATCGTGGCCTACCTGCTGGTCTTCCCGCGCGAGCCGCGGGTCGCCGACGTCACCTGGCCGATGGTCCTGCTGCTGGGCGGCAGTGCCACGCTCGGCATCGTCATCCAGGCCGTGGCACTGATCCCGCCGCTGCGCAAGGTCGGGTTCCGCTACCGGCCGCGCTGGGGCTTCCGCGGGGTGGGGCTGCGCTCGGCCTCCCAGGTGGCGATGTGGTCGCTGGCCACCATCGTCGTGGCCCAGTTGGGCGTCATGGCCAACAAGTCGGTCCTCTCGCACGCACCCCACGGCGTGGCCGGGCAGGCCGCCTACACCAGCGCCTTCCTCATCTTCATGCTGCCGCACAGCCTGGTGACGGTCAGCCTGCTCACGGCCATGTACCCGGCCATGTCGCGCCGCATCCACGACCGCGACATGGCCGGCGTGGCCGGCGACCTGCGCCGCGGCCTGCGCAGCACCACCGCGGCGGTCATGCCACTGGCGGCCCTGCTGCTCGTGATGGGCCCGGCCGTGGCGGCGCTGATGTTCCCCTCGCAGACCACCAACACGGTGCGCGCCATCGGCTTCGCGGTCGGCGTCCTGGCCGTCGGACTGGTGCCCTACGCCGCCATCGCGCTCTTCCAGCGGGCGTACTACGCCTTCGAGGAGGGCTACAAGCCCTTCGTCATCCAGATCCTCTCCACCTGCCTCATCGTGGCGATGGCGCTCATCGCCCTGGGGCTGCCGCCGGAGAAGGTGCTGCTCGGCATCGCGCTGGCGCAGACGCTCTCGCAGTTCGGCGGTGCGGCCTTCTCCACCCTGCTCATCCGCCGCCGTGTGCCCGGGCTGGCGCTGGGCTCCCTCGTGGCCTTCTACGCGCGCCTGTCGGTGGCCAGTCTGGCCGCGGCGGCCACCGCCTGGGGTTCGATGCAGTGGGTGGCCCGCCGCACCGGCGCCGACGCCCTGGTCTTCGGCACGGACCTGTCCAACCACTGCGGGGGTCCCGGTGAGATCGCCTGCCGCGAGGTGCCCCGGGTGGCCGACCAGTGGCTGCCGGTGGCCTTCACGGCGCTGCAGGCCGGGCTGGTGTTCGTGGGGGTCTTCGCCCTGCTGGCCGCGCTGCTGCGCATCGACGAGGTCTCCGGCGTGGTGCAGCAGGTGGTGCGCCGCCTGAAGCGCGCCTGAGCCGCCCCTAGGGCCTCCTACACTCGCAGGACGCACCCCTGCGCCATCCCGACCGAGAGGACATCGTGCCCGCACTGCAGCCCGGTGACATCGTGAACGGCCGTTACGAGCTGCTGCACCCGGGGTCCCCGGTGCCGGGCGTGGAGCGCTGGATCGGCCGCGACACCACGCTGCACCGCCACGTGGACCTCTGGATCACCCCGGACGACCACCCGCTGGCCGCCGCCGCCCAGGACGCCGCCCGCCGCGCGGCCCTCGTGGAGGACGGGCGCCTGCCGCGCGTGCTCGACATCGGTGTGGAGGACGGCCTGCAGTGGGTCGTCACGCAGCACGACGCCCGCTCCCGGTCGCTCGTGGAGCTCGTGGAGGAGGGGCCGCTGCCCGCGCACGAGGCACGGCGGCTGGTGGGCGAGGCCGCTCTGGCCCTCGAGTTGGCCCGGCGCCACGGCGTGCACCACCTGGCGCTCACCCCGGAGTCGCTCCGGCGTGACGCCGACGGCGGGGTGGTGGTCACCGGGCTGGGTCTGGCCGCGGCCCTTGCGGGCACCGACTCCCTCGACGCCGACCGGGCCGCGCAGCGCGACACCCGCGGCCTGCTGGCGCTGCTGCACGCGGGGCTCACCGGCACCTGGGGCGGTGACACCGCCTCGGCCCTCCCACGCGCGGAGCGCGACGGCCTCGGTGTCGTGCGCCCCTCCGAGGTGGTGGACCACGTGCCGCACGACCTCGACGAGCTCTGCTCCCACCTGGGCCTCGGGGGGCACCCCGTCCTCAACGGGCAGGAGGTCCGCACCCCCGGCGAGCTCGCGGAGGTCCTGGCCCCGTGGAACAGCAGCACCGTCCCCGGGCGGGGCCGGCGGAGGGACCGCGGTGCGGCCTCGGACACCACCCGTGCCGTGCCGGCGGCCGGCGCCGTGACCACCGCCGTCCCCGCGGCGGGCCCCGAGCAGAGCGGGAGCACCCCCGAGGAGACGACTGCGGACGCGCCGACCACGACCATCCCCGTGGTGGGGGCTGCTGCGGCCTCGGCGGCCGCGTCCGGTCAGGCCTCCTCGGCGTCCGGCCCGGAGGCCACGGGTGCCGCTGCCGGCGAGGCCGTCGACGCCGAGGCGCCGGAGGCAACGCACACCGACGGCACCGAGGAGGGTCCTCAGGACCGTCCCGCCGCCGCAGCCGCGGGTGGAACCGGTGGCCCGGGGCGCACGCAGCTGCTGGTCGCCGGCCTCGGGGCCCTGGGGGCAGCGGCCGCCCTGGCCCTGCTCGCGCTCGGCGCGCCCCACCTCCTGGGCGGCGACGACGCCGAGGACAGCGCGGCCCCCACGAGCACCACCCAGCCGGGTTCTCCCGCGCCGGCGGAGCCCGCCCCGGAGGACACACCGACCCCGACGGCCTCCTCGCCGCAGGACGTCACGCCCTCACCGGACGACACCACCGGTCAGGGTGACGAGCCGTCCCCGGACTCCGGCACGCCCTCGCAGACCGACGGGCCCACCGGCACCGAGCCTGCAGACACGGCCACGGACGGCGACACTCCTACGCCCACCACGCAGGACACGGCATCCGACTCCCCGGAGCCCACCACGGCCCCGGCGCCCACGCCGACGACGCCGTCCCCCGAGGCGCCCGAGAGCCCCACCACCACGCGCGAGACGCGGCCTTCACCGTCCGAATCGCCCTCTGCCAGCGCACCGTCCAGCGAAGGCAGTGCTCCGGGCAAGCCCTACCGGCTCCACGGGATCATCGGCTACGACCCCTTCCACGACGGTGACGAGCACACCGACTGGACCCACCGCATCAACAACCCGGCCACCGACCTCGCGTGGTCCACGCACAAGTACGACCACCCGCCGTTCGGTGGCTACACCGACGCGCTGGGCCTGCGCGTCGATCTCGGTGACCTGCGGACCGTGCACGCCGTCGACATCGGCATGCCGCAGGGCGACTGGACCTACGAGGTCCGCGTCGGCCCCAGCCAGGACGTGGGCCGTGCCGTGACCATCGGCGGACGCCGTGGCGGTGGCGACGTCACGTGGACCGCCGAGAAGCCCGTCCAGGGCCGCTACGTCTTCGTGTGGTTCACCGGCACGGGGCAGGGGCCCGACGGCAAGTGGTCGGCCCAGCTCAAGGACATCACCGTCCGCTGACCCCCTCGCCCGCCACCCCGGGGCCATGAGGTCCCCGCGGAACACCGGGCCCCGCCCGACTGTTGTCACCCCCGGTGCCCAGGCACCGCGCCCCACCCCCGGACCCCCAGGAGCCCTCGTGAGCATCATCGCCCAGACGTCGGCCGTCTCGCTGCCGACGCAGACAGCCGCCCAGCCCGCCACCGAGCCGGTCGAGGGCGAGGTGCGTGAGGTCGTCATCGTCGGCTCGGGCCCGGCGGGGTACACCGCCGCCGTCTACGCCGCACGCGCCAACCTGCGCCCGCTGGTCTTCGAGGGATCGGTCACCATGGGCGGGGCGCTCATGAACACCACCGAGGTGGAGAACTTCCCGGGCTTCACCGACGGTGTCATGGGCCCGGACCTCATGATGCAGATGCGCGCCCAGGCCGAGCGCTTCGGGGCCGAGCTGGTCACCGACGACGTCGTCGAGATGGACCTGGCCGGCGACGTGAAGGTTCTCCGCGACGGGTCGGGCGGCACCTACCGCGCCCGCACCGTCATCCTCGCGATGGGCTCGGCCTATCGCGAGCTCGGTCTTCCTCGCGAGAAGGAGCTCTCCGGCCACGGCATCTCGTGGTGCGCCACGTGCGACGGTGCCTTCTTCCGTCAGCAGCACATCGCGGTCGTCGGTGGCGGTGACTCCGCCGTGGAGGAGGCCACCTTCCTGACGCGCTTCGCCGACAAGGTGACGCTGGTGCACCGCCGTGACGCCCTCCGCGCGTCCAAGGTGATGGCCGACCGTGCCGCGGCCGACCCCAAGATCGAGTTCGCCTGGAACTCCGAGGTCTCCGAGATCCTCGGCGAGGACAAGCTCTCCGGCGTCCGCCTGCGCGACACGCAGACCGGTGAGGAGCGCGAGCTCGACGTCACCGGCCTGTTCATCGCCATCGGCCACGACCCGCGCAATGAGCTCGTGAAGGGTCAGATCGACCTCGACGAGAGCGGCTACGTGCAGGTGCAGGGCCGTTCCACGCTGACCAACCTCGCGGGCGTGTTCGCCTGCGGCGACCTGGTGGACCACACCTACCAGCAGGCCATCACCGCAGCCGGCTCCGGCTGTCAGGCCGCCCTCGACGCCGAGCGCCACCTCGCCACGCTGGACGCGTCCACCGTGGAGACCGCCCAGACCGCGCCCGCTGCGGACGAGACCGTCCCCGGCGACGCGCCCGCCTGACCCGACCAACCCGAACCACCACCACAGGAGGAACCCATGGCTGGAACCAGCACCACCACCGACGCCACCTTCGACCAGGACGTCCTCAAGAGCGACGTCCCCGTCCTCGTCGACTTCTGGGCGGACTGGTGCGGCCCGTGCAAGCGCGTCGCCCCCATCCTCGAGGAGATCGCTGGCGAGACCGAGGGCAAGCTGCGCATCGTCAAGCTGAACACCGACGAGAACCCGCAGACCGCCGCCAAGTACGGCATCACCTCCATTCCCACGATGCACGTCTTCTTCCAGGGCGACATCGCCAAGACGATCATCGGCGCGCAGCCGAAGCCCAAGCTACTCAAGGAGCTCGAGCCCTTCCTGGGCTGACGTCCTCCCACTGCTCCGAAGGGGCCCGCGAGCCACGTGCTCGCGGG
>NZ_KV824421.1:0-4549 GCF_001816045.1 Kytococcus sp. HMSC28H12 | reverse complement strand
TGAGCCGCGACCACAGGACCGTGCCGTCCGGGCGGCCGGTGCCGGCGTCGTCCACCGGGCGGGCGCTCCCGCGGGCGGCGGGGTCGGTGAGCCACGCCCAGGCCATGCCCACGCCCTCGGGGGCGTCCTCGAGCACCAGGTGCGACGCAGTGCCGAAGCGGTGCACGTCGGCATCGGGGAAGCGCTCCAGCAGGTCGCGCAGGTAGCGGTCGGTGAAGACCGGGTCCTGCGCGCCCCAGAGCACCAGGGCGGGCACGTCGAGGGCGGCGGCGCCGGCGGCCACCTCCTCGAGCGTCGCGCGCGAGGGGTGGTCGGGCTCCAGCGGGATGTCGGCCACGAAGTCGCCCACCGCGCGGCGCCGGTCGCGGCGCACGTACGGGGAGGCCAGCGCGCGGGCGTCGGCCGTCTCGGGGCCGGGACGCCCCACCCACGAGGCGGCGTGCACGAAGGTCGGGGTGTCCACCGTGGCCAGTCGGTGCAGGCGGGCGGCGCGCGCGGCCCGGATGCCCGGGGGCACCCGGTCGTCCGGCTGCCACAGCGCGGTGTTGGTGATGACCGCCGAGGCGATCCGCCCCGGGTGCCGCGCGGCCCAGCCCAGCCCGATGGCGCCGCCCCAGTCGTGCACCATCACCGAGACCGGCAGGTCGCCGTGCTCGCCGCCGAGGACGCCCAGCTGCGCCATCGCCTCGTCCAGGTCGTCGATGCGGTCGCGCAGGCGCCGCGTGGTGCCCGAGCGCTCGCTGTGGCCCATGCCCACGTGGTCCACGGCCACCACGCGCCAGTCGGCCGGGGCGTGCCCCAGCACCCGGCGCCACAGGTACGACCAGGTGGGGTTGCCGTGCACGCACACCAGCACGTGCCGTACGGCGGCAGGGTCGGCGCCGGCGGCCACCATCGCGGGGGAGTGGGTGTCCAGCACGGCCATCCGGGCCGCGGGAAGGTCGCCGCGGGCGGGCAGCTGCAGGTGGTGCTGCCAGCGGGGGTCCACCCCGGGCAGCCCGGTCAGGGGGGTCGCGCGGTCGCCGGTGGCCGGGGGCACGGGGCTCACCACTCGATCTCGGCGCAGCAGGCGTTCAGGCCCGACCCGATCCCCATGAGCAGCAGGCGGTCGCCGCGTTCCAGCTGCGGGGCCTCCATCGCCAGGGTGAACGGCACGGCCGCCGGACCCAGGTTGCCGAACCGGGGGAAGGTCCGCGGCACCTTCGCGCCGTCCAGCCCGAGGCGGTCGCAGACCTGCTCGGTGTGCACGGTGGAGACCTGGTGGATCACGTAGCGGTCCATGTCCTGCCAGTCGAACTCCTCCCGCGCGTCGGCCCACAGCGCCTCGGAGAGCGCGATGCCGGCGTCCTGCAGGGCCACCGAGTCGGTGGTCATGCGGTCGAAGTCGCCCACGCACAGCTCGTGGTGCTCGGTGGCCGCGCGGGAGACGCCGCCGACGAAGCGGTGCCCCTCGGGGTGCTGGTCGGTGCGTCCCAGCACCATCGCGGCCGCGCCGGAGCCCAGGGTGAGCGTCGCCAGCTGCTGCAGCACGTCGTCGGCCGTCGCGTCCTCGCGCTCCAGACGGGCCAGCGTGCGCTCCTGCGTGGCGCGGCTGGTCTCGGCGTTCACCACCAGGGCGTACTCGATCTGCCCGGAGTCGATCATCGCGGCGGCGATCTGCATGCCGTTGACGAAGCCCAGGCAGGCGTTGGTGACGTCGAAGTTCATGGCGCTGCGCGGCATCCCCAGGGCGTCGTGCACGCGCACCGCGGTGGACGGCTCGAGGTGGTCACGGCTCACCGAGGTGTTGACCATGAGGCCCACCTGCTCGGGCCTGATGCCGGCGTCCACCATCGCGCGGCGGCCCGCCTCGGCGGCGGCCTCGGTGAAGTGCACGTCCTGCGGCCACCACCGGCGCTCCTTGACGCCCACCAGGCGCGAGAGCACGCCGGGCACCAGCCTGTTGCGGCGCAGGGTGTCCATGATGCGTTCGTCGAACTCCGCCGAGGTGCGGACCTCTGGGGCCGGGAGTCCGGTGACCGAGAGGATCGAGGTGTTGCTGTGGCGGAAGGTGGCGTTGCCGGGCATGCGAGATCGAAGAACCTTTCAGTGGGAGCCGCGCCAGTCTTTCACGCAGCCTGGGACCGCGCTCTCCGCCGGTGGTCGTGGGGCATACCCTCCGGACATGGAGACCAACGGGGTGGCGATGCAGTGGCGGGGGCTCACCAAGGCCTTCAGCGGCCAGGTGGCGGTGGCGGGGGTGGACCTCGACGTGCCGCGCGGGGCCGTGATGGGGCTCGTGGGCCCCAACGGTGCGGGCAAGACGACGGCGCTCTCGATGGCCACCGGCCTGCTGCGCCCCGACGCCGGCGCGGTGCAGGTGCTCGGCCACGACGTGTGGTCCGCGCCGCACGAGGCGAAGGCCCTGCTCGGGGTGCTGCCCGACGGGCTGCGACTCTTCGACCGCCTCTCCGGCCAGGAGCTGCTGACCTACGTGGGGCGCCTGCGGGGCATGGACGAGGTCACCACCACCGAGCGCACCGGGCAGCTGCTCGCCGCGCTCGGGCTGGAGCCGGCCGCCCACAAGATGGTGGTGGACTACTCGGCCGGCATGACCAAGAAGATCGGCTTGGCCTGCGCCCTGCTCCACGCCCCGCGGGTACTCGTGCTCGACGAGCCGCTCGAGGCGGTGGACCCCGTCTCGGCGCAGGGCATCCGCGATCTCCTGGCCGACTACGCGGCCGGTGGCGGCACCGTGGTCATCTCCAGCCACGTCATGGAGCTCGTGGAGTCCCTCTGCTCGCACGTGGCGATCATGGCCGAGGGGCACCTGCTCGTCTCCGGGACGGTGGAGCAGGTGCGTGGCGGTGACTCCCTGCAGTCCACCTTCATCCGCCTCGTCGGTGGAGGGCGCGAGTACGGGGAGGGCCTGTCGTGGTTGCGCTCCTGATCCGCCTCAAGTGGACCCTGCTCAAGGCCGGCTTCCGGCGCAACGGGTGGGCCCTGGCCGGCTTCGTCCTGGGCACCCTGCTGGGCCTGGCGCTCGCGGTGGGTGCGTGCGTGGCCCTGGCCTCGATGCGGGGCCTGGCCCCGGACCTCGCGGCCGAGCTGGTCACCGTGGTGCTGGCGGCCCTGTCCTTCGGTGTGGTGCTGGTGCCCCTGGTCTCCACCGGTGTGGACGACACGCTCGACCCCAGCCGGTTCGCCCTGCTGCCGGTGACCTCCCGCCAGCTCCTCCCGGGTCTCGTGGTGGGCTCGCTCGTGGGCATCACGGGGCCGGTGCTCGGGCTCGGCGCGGCGGGCGCCGTCATCGGGCTGGCGCGCGGGCCGGTGCTCGTGGCGGCGTCGGTGGTGGCCGCGCTGCTGTGGGGGCTCACCACCATCGTGCTGCGCAGCGCGGCCGCGGCGGGCATGAGTGCACCGGGCACCCCCCGCTGGGTCCGTGACCTCGCGATGGGGGTGGGCGTGCTCCTGGCGGCCAGCACCGGGCTGCTGTCCAACCTCCTCACGGTCGGGGTCGACTCGGCCGAGGCGCTCCGCCACCGGCTCGACCTGGTCACGCAGGTGGTGGGCTGGACACCCTTCGGCCTGCCGTGGGCGGCCGTCGCGGACCTGGAGGCGGGCCGGTGGGCCGCGGCGGGTCTGCGGGGCGTCGTGGGGCTGGGGGTGCTGGGCCTGCTCCTGTGGTGGTGGGAGAGGTCCGTCGCCGGGCGCCTGGTGTCACCGCTGGAGGAGACCGGGTCGGGTCACGACGTGCACCTGGGCCGTCTCGCGCGGCTCGCCCCCGTCACGCCCGCCGGCGGGGTGATGCTGCGCAGCCTGCTCAACTGGCGCCGCGACCCCCGCTACGTCATGAACTTCGCGATGGCGGTGCTCATGCCGGTGCTCGCGGTGGGGCCCATGCTGCTGCAGGGCCTGTCGACCGACGCCTCGCCGCTGCTGCCGTACGCCGGGTGCGCGGTGGTGCTCTCCTTCGCCATGGTCACGATGCAGGACACGAGTTACGACGGGTCGGCCTTCTGGCTGCACGTCTCCTCGGGGATGCGCGGCTGGCAGGACCGGTGGGGCCGCTTCCTGGCGGTGGTCACCGTGGCCGCGCCGCTCGTCGTGGCCACCGTGCTGCTGGGGTGCGCCCTCAGTGGCCGGTGGGACCAGCTGCCCAACGCCCTGGGCGTGTCCCTGGGCCTGCTCGCGGTGGGGTGCGGGCTCGGTCAGGTGACGAGCGCGTTGTGGCAGTTCCCCGCGCCGCAGGCCGGGGCCAACCAGTTCTCCACCCCGCCGGGCAGCACGTTGGCCACCCTCTTGGCGATGGTCGTGGTCTGGATCGGCCTGGGCGTGGTGGCCGGAGGCGCGGTGGCCCTGTGGTTCGCCACCCGCGACCACGGGTGGGTCCACCAGCTGGTCGGGCCGACCGTGCTCTCGGTGGGGGCCCTGGCGGCCTGGGCCGGCGTCGTGGGCTCGGGCCGCTGGCTCGAGCGCCGTTGGCCGGACGTGCTGGCTGCCGTCACCGAGAAGGGCGCCTGACCGGCACGTCCCGGACGAGGGGGCCGCACCCACCCGGGTGCGGCCC
>NZ_KV824420.1:0-536 GCF_001816045.1 Kytococcus sp. HMSC28H12 | reverse complement strand
GCTGGCCCCCGCCCCGGCCGCCCCGGCGGCGACGGCGGGCACGCGGGTGGTCTCGTCGGTGTCACGCGCGGCCGTGGAGTCCACCCGGGAGGTGTCGGCCAGGCGGATGACGTCGCTGTCCGCCGGGAGGGAGCCCGTGGTGGAGCCGGAGACGTCCGTGGTGCTCCCCACCGGCGGGGCCGGGGTCGGCTCGGGGGCGGAGACGCGGGTGGTGGCGGCCTCGTCGGTGCCGATGACGGGCACCGCGAAGGTGGGCACGTCGTCACCTGGCTGCCAGGGGGCGTGGTCGTCGCTCGACTCCGCGGTCCCCTCCTCCTCGACGGTCACGTCCGGAGCCGGGGCGTCCTGCGAGGCGTCGTCCACGGGCCCGGCCGGGGCGTCCTGCGAGGCGTCGTCCACGGGCCCGGCCGGGGCGTCGTCAGCGGCCCCGTCCTCCCGGGGCGCACCGGTGTCCAGCGGCGTGAAGGGTGCGGGCTCGGAGGCCGTGGTCTCCTGCGACCGGTCCACCTCCAGCGGGCGAAACGCGGGGGACTCGC
>NZ_KV824419.1:0-3350 GCF_001816045.1 Kytococcus sp. HMSC28H12 | reverse complement strand
GCGCGTGGGGCAGCTGCTCGTGAGCTGGCTGGCGGCCGGCCTGCTGGGCTGGGTGGCGGCCAGCTGGTGGCTCGGGCAGGGCAACGCGGTGCCCGTGCGTGCCGTGGCCGGGCTGGTCATGGACGTCGTGTTCGCCGTGGGTCTGCTCGTGGCGGCCACCTGGGTGTGGAGGTCCGCCCGCGCCGACGGCACCGACGCGGCCTCCGAGCGCCGGCGTCACCGCGGGCCCTCGCCGCAGACCGCGCGCCTGGTGGTGGTGGCCGCCATCGCCGCCGCGTGGGCCGGGTCGGTGCTCAGCGGCGCCTTCGCGGGCCTGTTCGTGGCCGCCCTGCCCGATGCCGACGTGCCCAGCGTGCGCGCGGCGGTGGTGCGCACCGGGCTCCAGGTGCTCACCCTCGGGGTCCTCGGCGCCGCCGGGCAGGTGGCCCAGTGGCTGTGCCGTGTGCCCCCGCAGGACGGCGACGACGACGGCCGTGACGCGGTCCGGGAGCGTCACCGCCATCCGAGCACCCCGGTGCTGGGCCGCGACCGCCACGGCTGAGTCGCGTCAGGCGGTGCTGCTGGCGCGGGTGGCGGCGCGCAGCTCACGGGCCTCCTGCAGGCGCACCAGCACGATGCCGCCGAGCACCACGCCGCCGCCCACGAGCTGGGCCGGGCCCAGGTGCTGGCCCAGCAGGAGCCACCCGAAGAGGGCGGTGAAGAGCACCTCGGTGAGTCCCACGAAGGAGGCCACCGTGGCACCCAGTCGACGGGTGGCCATGGTGCCGCTTCCGTAGGCCAGGCCGGCCGTCACGGCGCCCAGCAGGCCCAGGCCCACCCACCACGGGACCGGGAGCGTGCCCACGGCGGCCGGGGCGGTGGACGCGCTCAGCGAGAGCACGCCCAGCAGGCCCGCCACCACGAGGGTGACGCCGCCGATGAGCATGCCCAGCCCTGCCACGGCCACGGCCGGCATCTCGCGGTCCACCGAGCTGCTCACCAGGAAGTAGGTGGCCAGTCCGAGGGCGGCCGCCAGTCCCCAGGCCACGCCCACCGGGTCCAGCCCCGTGCTGCGCAGGTCGAGCACCAGCACCAGGCCGGCTACGGCGGTGGCCATGCCCACCAGTGTGAGCACGGCGGGGGCGCGGCCGGTGCGGGCCCAGAGGATCAGCACCACCAGCACCACGCCCATGTACTCCAGCAGCAGGGCCACGGCGGCAGGGATACGGGTGACCGCCTGGAAGTAGCAGAGCTGGGCCCCGGCCACGGCCAGCACGCCGTAGGCCAGCACCGGCCAGCGCTGCGACCAGGCCAGCTGCCACTTCCCGCGCAGCAGCACGAGCGTGGCGGGCGCGAGCACCAGGGCGCCCACGAGCACGCGGCCGATGATCACCGTGGCGGGCGACCACCCGGCATCCATGAGCGGTTTGCCGAGCGGCCCGGCGAGCCCGAAGGCCATGGCCGAGACGAGGGCCAGGGCCAGGCCGCCCCCGCTGCCGGGTGCGGCGGCCAGTCCACGGCGGGCCAGACGGGGGCGAGTCCTGCGGAGGGCCCCCATGGTCGGGGAGACGGCGTGGGTCGTCGTCGTGGGCACGGTGGTCCCTCCTCGGGGCGGGTCGACGGGGTGGTGCACCCCGGTACGGAGCCGGCGATGTCATGGGTGTCACGCTGGTTGGCGCATGACGGGAGGCAGACGGTACGTGCGCTAGGGTCATGCGTCAACATGCACTTCACCCATGACACCGACGACGCCCTGCAGGGCGCGGCCGCGCTGGTGAACACCGCGCCGGGCCCCCGGCAGGGCGACCTCCTGCCCGACACCGCTGCGCTCGAGGCCTTCGAGCGGGAGTGGGGCTGGACGGGGCGCTTCGACGACACCGAGGAGGAGCTGGCCGAGGTGCGCGCCGTGCGCGACCGGCTGGCCACCTTCTGGCGGCTGGACCCCGAGCCGGCCGCGGGCCTGGTGAACGACCTGCTGGCCGAGTACGAGGCGCGTCCCCGCCTCGTGCGGCACGACGACTACGGCTGGCACGTGCACGCGGTCTCCGACGACGCCCCGGTCGCGGCGCGGATGGCGGTGGAGGCCGCCCTCGCCCTGGCCGACGTGCTCCGGGCGGACGCCTGGGACCGCCTCGCCACGTGCGCCGCCGAGGACTGTGCGGGGGTGCTCGTGGACACCTCGCGCAACCGCTCGCGGCGCTTCTGCAGCACGGCCTGCGGCAACCGCCAGGCCGTGGCCCGCTACCGCCGACGCCGGCGCGGCTGAGGGTCAGCCGAGCGGGTCCGGATCCCCGTCGCTGAGCACCACGGTGCCGCGGCGCACGGCCTGCCCGTCCCACACCTGCGCGAGGTGGCGGGCCACGTAGGGGGCTGCGTGCTGGGCCACCTCGTCCGGTGTGCACCAGTGCAGGGCCGCGATCTCGGTGGGCTGCAGGGTGGCTCGCTCCACGAGGTCGGGCTGCTCGCCGAGGTCGAAGACGCACAGCAGGGCGTCCGACCAGCCACGGTAGGGCGGCATCCAGTTGACGCTGAGCAGCCCGCGCACCGGAAGGTCCACCCCCATCTCCTCGCGCACCTCGCGCACCACGGTGGCCTGCGGGCCCTCTCCGGGGTCCACGATGCCGCCCGGCAGGTCCCACTCGGTCTTGTAGGTGAGCTCGCAGAGCAGCACCCGTCCCTGCCGGTCGGTGACCACGCCCTGGGCGATGACGCGCTTGGTGGGCATGGAGCTGTCGAGCACCCCCAGGCGCCCCTCGCGGGAGAGGCGCGGCGGGTCGTTGTCCAGGCGGGTGGCCAGCAGGCGGTCACCCTCCGGGGAGGGGCCGGCCAGGGCCCGCAGGGTCCCCTCGGTGCGCAGCCCGGCCCGTAGGGTGAGGCGGCGCAGGTCGCGGCGGTCGGGGTGCAGCAGCACCTCCACGCGCCGGGCGCCGGCCTCCAGCTCGGCGTCCACGGCCTCCATGAGCGCGGCGGGCTCGCAGGCGTGCTGAAGCTCGGTGCGCCGCACGCCCTCGGCGGGGGTCTGCCACTGCCAGGTGCTCACCCCGCGAGCCTTCCACACCGGCCCCGACCGCGCGGCGTGGTGTCCACGGGGCGTGACCGCCCGGGGTGCGTAGGGTGCGCCGCATGACGAGCACGCACGAGGCACCGCGGCTGCGCATCGGCATCGTGGGCGCCGGGCGGGTGGGGGCCGTGCTCGGTGCCGCCTGGGAGCGCTCGGGGCACCGGGTGGTGGCGCACAGCGTGGGGGACGACGCCGCCGAACGGGCCGCCGCGCTGCTGCCCACCAGCATCCGCTGCGAGCCGGCGGACGTGCCGGGGGAGGCCGACCTGGTGCTGCTCGCCGTGCCCGGGCGCGACGCCGCCGGGGTGGT
>NZ_KV824418.1:0-2727 GCF_001816045.1 Kytococcus sp. HMSC28H12 | reverse complement strand
CCTCGGGGGAGCCCACGGCTGCCAGCGCGTCGGCGCGTTCGCCGTCGGCCGGGCGGCGCAGCGGCATGGTGCGGGCCACGAGGCGGGGGTCAGGGTGGGCCGGGCCGTCCACGGCCACCTCCAGGGGCAGGCGCGGGTCGCCGGTGGGGGCCACCGTGACCACGACCGGCACCGCGGGGACGTCGGGGGCCGGGTCGCCCGTGGTCGGGGCGTCGGCCTCGTCCTCCTCCGGCGTGGGCGGGCCGACGAGCCCCTCCACGTGCTGGGTGAACGACGCCCGCGAGTAGCGCTCGGCCACCACGCGCAGCTGGTGCTCCACCCGTTCCCGGTAGGCGACCGGGTCGGCCAGCAGGCGCTGCACCACCGCCGGCACCTCGTCGGGCTCGGCGTAGAGCAGCAGGTCGCCGAAGGTCTCGCGGTGCTTGGGGATGGTCACCACCGGCACGCCGCTGGCCGCGGCCTCGAGCAGGGTGCGGCCGAAGGCCTCGTGGGCGTCCGGGTTGTCCACGTAGACGAACACGTCCGTGCCGGCCAGGAACTCCTCCACCGGCATCGCGCCGTGGGGCAGCAGCTCCCAGGCGGGCTGCGGGGCGGGGCGGCCGGCGGCCGTGGCCTCGGCGCGCAGGCGCTTGACCGTGCGCGGGGCGCCCATCATCCGTACGTGCACGCCCGGGCCGAGGTCGTAGGCCGCGGCGAGCGTCTCCCAGGTGGTGGGGAACTTGATGCGGTCGTCGCGCGAGTAGCGGCCCACCACGGGCACCGTCGGCAGCGGCGCGTCGGGGTCGCGGGTGGGCCAGGTGGCGGTGTCCACCAGGCCCGGGTCGTCCCAGTCGGTGAGCGCGGTCGTGTGCTCGCGCAGGATGGTGCGGATGCTGGGGCCCTGCGGCGCCCACAACGGTTCGGTGCCGAAGAGTTCGCGGGCGTGCGCCTCCACCGTCGGCACGGTGTAGCGCTGGTCCGTGCCGTCGCGCTCGGCGGGGGCCTGGTTGGCCACGATCACCAGGTGGCGGGGCCGGACGGCGGACGGCTGGCCGTGCTTGTCCACTGGCGCGTGCGGCGGGTACTGCAGGATCGGCGGGTAGCGCAGCAACAGCAGGTCCACGTCCACCGCGTCGTCCAGGTGCACCAGGCGCACGCGTCCGGCATCGAGGAGCTCCTGCACCGGCGCGCACAGCGGGTCGTCGGTGGTGCGCATGAAGCGCAGCGCCTCCAGGTGCATGACGCCCACGGAGTGCCCGGCCTCGAGCAGGCTGTGGATCTCCTCCATCATCGAGCGCTGCGGACCGCCGTAGCGGCGCCAGTCACCGGCCACCACCACCTCCACGTGGGGGCGGGCGGCCTCGGGGACCTTCACCGCCGAGCTCCAGCGGTGCGGGCCGGCGATCCGTGGCGGGCCGTCGGGGTCCAGCCAGGGGTCGTCGCCCTGCTTGATGGCGGCGTGCCAGCTGGCGTACGCGTTCTTGTACTCGTGGCGCGAGGAGTGGCGCCAGCCGCGGGTGAAGTCCGCCGCGGAGAGCGAGCCCGCGTCGGTGCGCATGAGCACCAGCACGTGCTCGGTCTGCAGCACCTCGGCGCCGGTGGCGGCCTCCAACCGGCGCGCGTACTCGGTGTCGGCGGCCTTGCGCACGGGGTCGAAGAAGCCGATGCGGGAGACGCCGCCCACCATCGGCACCATGAGCGAGGGGGCGCAGGAGATGGCGCCCGGGTAGCCGGGGCGGGTGATGCGCAGGTCGTCGCCGATGCGCAGGGCGCGCTGCCGGGTGGCGATGGCGGGGGCCAGCGACGGGTCGTCCGGCGTGAGCAGCGGGCGCACACCGGCCTCGAGCAGCTCCGGGTGGGCCCAGTCGTCGCTGTCGAGCACCACGATGGCGTCGCCCGTGGCGCGGCGGATGGCCGTGTTGCGGCAGCGGTAGGTGCCGCCGTTGACGGCCTTGCGCACCACGTGGATGCGGGGGTCCAGGTCCTCGATGGCCTCGAGCACGCCGGGGGTGGGGGCCGGGGAGGCGTCGTCGACGACGAGCAGCTCCCAGTTCTGCCAGGTCTGCGACACCATCGAGCGGGCGGCCAGGAGCACCTCCGGGCCGGGGTTGAACGCGCTCATGATGACGGTGACGCGGAAGGGGTGGTCCACCGGCGTGCCGCCCTCGCCGACGAGGCGGTCGAAGGGGGTGCGCAGCAGGCTGTCGGCGTCCAGGCCGTGGCCGGCCAGCCAGGCGCGGTCGAACAGGTCGTCCACGTCGCCCAGGCGCACCGTGGCGCCCAGCCCGGCGCCGAGGCGGCCGGAGAACTCCTGCCACCAGCGCTCGTGGGCGGCGGGCTCGGGGCGGGCACCCACCCCGCTGCCGTCGGCGGTGCGCCACGGGTTGAGCAGGTCGATGGCGGAGAGCTCGCTGGGCTCGGGGGTGCCGGCGCCCCGGTCGATGACGGTGCGGGCCCGCTCGGCGTCGCCGGGGGCCTGCCGGACCACGAGCAGCTGGGACCACAGGTCCGCGGCCGCCTTGGCCGGGTGCCTGCCGTCGCTCAGCGTGTGGGCCAGGGAGAACAGGCCCAGGGCGGCCGAGACGTCCTCGGGCGTGGCGAGTTGCAGCGCCACCACGCGGGCGTACTGGGTGAGCAGCGCCGGGTCCGGGTCCGGCAGGGCGCCGGTGGCCTCGGGCGCGTCGGTGGGCAGCTCCCCGGCATCGATGCGGCGGCCCAGGTCCTCCAGCTGCGCGGGCGTGGTGCCCT
>NZ_KV824417.1:0-3106 GCF_001816045.1 Kytococcus sp. HMSC28H12 | reverse complement strand
GGGCCGGCCACGCTGCTGACGCCCTGCTGCCAGGAGGCCACGGCGCCCACGCGGTCGACGCCCACGATGCGGGGCACAAGGGCGTCCCACACGGGCTGGTTGAAGGTGGACCCCACCTGGTAGAGGAAGGCCAGCGCGACCACCACCGGCAGGGCCACCGAGGCGGGGGCCAGCGCGATGGCGAGCGCCACGCCGACGGCGCCCACCACCTGCACGGCCACGCCGCCGACGAGGATGCGGCGCGAGTCGTGCTGGTCGGCTACGTCGCCGGCCGTACCCATGAAGAACAGCGCCGGCAGGGCCACGGCCACCATCACCGCGGCCATGGCGCCCGAGCCCTGGCCGGAGGCCTGGACCCACAGCATGAGCACCACCATGAGCATGCGGGAGGCCGCCACCACCAGGCCACGGCCGGCGATCACGCGGGGGACGTCACGCACCTGCCAGATGCCCTCCCGGGCAGGAGCCGACGGCTCCGCCCCGGCGGGGGCACGGTGCAGGGTGGCAGGCATGCTGCGACCCTAGACGGGCGTGTGACCCGAATCACGTCCGAACGGTAACGATTTCGTTCGGATCCGCCACTGTGCGGGCCTCAGGCCAGGCCGATGTCGGACAGCCCCAGCGCAGCGCGGTACTCCACACCGGCCCCCTGGATGACCTCGGCGGCCCCCGAGGAGCGGTCCACGATGACGGCCACGGCCACCACCTCGGCCCCCGCCTCGCGGACGGCCTCGACGGCGGTGAGCGGCGAGTTGCCGGTGGTGGAGGTGTCCTCCACCACGAGCACGCGGCGGCCCGCGATGGACGGCCCCTCGATGCGCTGCTGCAGCCCGTGGGCCTTGCCCGCCTTGCGCACCACGAAGGCGTCCAGCTGGCGGCCCTGCGCGGCGGCGGCGTGCAGCATCGCGGTGGCCACCGGGTCGGCGCCCATGGTGAGGCCGCCGACGGCGTCGAACTCGAGGTCCTCGGTGAGCTCCAGCATCACCGCGCCCACCAGCGGGGCGGCGCTGCCGGAGAGGGTGACCCGGCGCAGGTCCACGTAGTAGTCGGCCTCCTTGCCGGAGGAGAGCGTCACCTTTCCGTGCACGACGGCGTCGGAGGCGATGGTCTCGGCGAGGGTGCGGGCGGACTGCGAGGTGGTCGTCATGCGTCGGAGGGTACCGAGGCGTCCTCGTCGGCCTCCGAGGTCGTCGCTCCCGCGTCCACCGCTCCCGCTCGCGCCGGCTCCGGCGCCTGGGAGGAGGAGACCACCCGGCGCGCCCGCCCCCGCAGGGCGCGCTCCTGCTCGTCCACCTTGGCCGAGAGCGCCATGACCACCCGGCGCGGCAGGCGGGGCAGCACCAGGGCGGCCACCTTGTACGGCAGGCCCGGCACGCAGGTCACCTCGCGGGAGCCCACCGCCTCGAGGGACTCGCGCACCACCTGGTCGGGGTGCAGCCAGGCCCACTCCGGCGCGCCGGCGAACTCCTCCCCCATCCGCTGGTGGAACTCGGTGTGGGTCAGCCCCGGCGCCAGCGCCTGCACGTGCACGCCCGTTCCGCGCAGCTCCATCGCCAGGCCCTCGGTGAAGGTGCGCACCCACGCCTTGGCGGCGCCGTACGTGCCGTACGGCAGCCACCCGGCCACCGACGAGACGTTGATGACGATGCCGTGGCCGTCGGCCACCATGCGGCGCGCGGCGGCCTGGCTGAGCACCATCACCGCGCGCACCATGACCGCCAGGGCGTCCTCCTCGTCCTCGATCTCCGAGGCGAGGAAGGCCGTGCCCAGCCCGTAGCCGGCGTTGTTGACGAGCACCTCCACGGCGTCCTCGTCCTGCTCCAGGCGGCGCACCACGCGCTCCATGTCCTGACGCTGCGAGAGGTCGGCGGTGAGCACCTCGGTGGGCACGCCGAAGTGGGTGCCCAGGTGCACGGCCAGCGCCTCCAGGCGCTGACGGTCGCGGGCCACGAGCACGATGCCGTAGCCCTTGGCGGCCAGCTGGGTGGCGTACTCCTTGCCGATGCCGGATGAGGCGCCGGTGACCAGCGCCATCGGACGCGGGGTGGGGGCGGGTGCGGTGTCCATGGGGGCAGTCTCCACCACGAGGTCCGGCCACGCACACCTGCTCACCTACAGTGACCCCGTGCGCATCGCTACCTGGAACGTCAACTCCCTCCGTGCCCGGATCGACCGGGTGGCGGACTTCCTCAAGCGTCACGACGTGGACGTCCTGGCCCTCCAGGAGACCAAGGTCAAGGACGACAAGTTCCCGCGCGAGCGCTTCGACGAGCTGGGCTACGAGATCGCCTTCCACGGCCTCAACCAGTGGAACGGCGTGGCCATCGCCTCCCGGGTGGGCCTGCAGGACGTGACCGTCGCCTTCCCCGAGCAGCCCGGCTGGGGTGACGACGAGCCCGTGGTGGAGGCCCGCGCCCTGGGCGCCACGGTCGGCGGTGGCACGCGCGAGGACGGCACCGCCGTGCCCCGCGTCCGCCTGTGGAGCCTCTACGTGCCCAACGGCCGCGAGATCGGCCACCCGCACATGGACTACAAGCTGCGCTGGCTGCACACCCTGGCCGGCCACGCCGGGCAGTGGGCCGCCGAGGAGACCCCGCTGGTGCTCATGGGCGACTTCAACGTGGCCCCGCTGGACACCGACGTGTGGGACATCGCGGCCTTCGAGGGGCTCACCCACGTGACCCCGCCGGAGCGTGAGGCGTTCGGGGCCCTCGAGCAGGCCGGGCTGGTGGACGTGGTGCGCCCGCACACCGAGACCGACACGTACACCTACTGGGACTACCAGCAGCTGCGCTTCCCCAAGCGCCAGGGCATGCGCATCGACTTCGCCCTGGGCTCGCCCTCCTTCGCCGAGCTCGTGACGGGCGCGTTCGTGGACCGTGAGGAGCGCAAGGGCAAGGGCGCCAGCGACCATGCCCCCGTGGTGGTGGAGCTGGGCGGCTCCGAGGCCGGGACACGCGCATGACCCCGTACGCGGTCGCCGTCGTGGGTGCGGGCTTCGCCGGCGTGGCCGTGGTGGACGCCCTGGCCCGCGCAGGCGTGCGCGACGTGGTGGTGGTGGACGAGCGCGGGGCGGTGGGTGGCCGGTGGCTCGACCGCCACGACC
>NZ_KV824416.1:0-1279 GCF_001816045.1 Kytococcus sp. HMSC28H12 | reverse complement strand
GCCCGCCCACCGGGCCACCGTCGGCCTCGAGCACCTCGGCCCGCACGCCCACCACGCGGTCGCCCTCGCGGAGCAGCTCGACCACCCGGTGCCCCGGCAGGTAGGTGGCCCGCCCCGCCTCGATGCCGCGGCGCAGGTCGTCCACGAAGGGCTGCACCAGCCCCGGCCCGGTGCCCCAGGTGATGTGGAAGCGCGGCACCGAGTTGCCCGGCCCGGTGTTCTCCACACCGGGTCCACGGTTGTCGCCGCGCTCGGCCCAGCCCACCACCGGGAAGAAGCGGATGCCCTTGGTGGCCAGCCACTCCCGCTTCCCGCGGTGCGCCCACTCCACGTACGCGCGCGCCCACTGGCGGCCCAGCGCGTCCTCGGCGCGGTCCCAGCCGGCGGTGCGCTCCCAGTCGGCCCACGCGAGCTCCAAGGAGTCCTTCACGCGCAGCCGGCGCTGCTGCGGGGAGTCCACGAGGAACAGCCCGCCGAAGGACCACCAGGCCTGCCCGCCCAGGTCGGTCTCGGGGGAGGCGTCCACCAGGGTCACGGTGCGCCCGGCCGCCAGCAGCTCCGAGGCGCAGACCAGGCCGGCCAGGCCGTGGCCCACCACCACGGCATCGGCCGGTGGGGTGGCACCGGCACCCGGAGCACGGGACGAGGTGGGGCGGAACGAGGACGACGCGGGACTCATGGGGCCATCATGACGCGGCCGGGGCCCGGCGCAGGCGCGCCTCGGTGGCCGCCACGCCGAGGGCCAGCGGCACCGTGAGCAGCGCCCCGAGGGCCAGCAGGCCGAACCCGCCGGCCAGGCCAGTCGCCACGGCCAGGGCACCCACCACCATCGAGCCCAGGCCCGTGCCGGCGTCGTAGCCCACGTTCCACACGGTGGAGGCCGAGCCCAAGCGCGCCGGACCGGCGCGTTCCACCATGAGCACGAAGGTGTCGTTCTGCAGGGCGCCGAAGCCCCCCCCGAAGCAGGCCGCACCCAGCACGGCCACCAGGTCGGAGGAGAGCTCGGCGGGCAGCCACCCGGGCAGGGCGCGTGGGCCCGTCATCGCCGCGGCCATGAGGGCCACACCGAGCGCCGAGAGGCCCGTCATCGGGGTCAGGAGCGGGCCCACGCCTCGACGGTCGCTGAACGCCCCCGCCCAGGCGCGCCCCACCATCTGCCCGGCGGAGACCACCAGCAGCGCCCAGAACACCGCGCGGGCGTCCTGCAGCCCGATGCCGAGGAAGGTGCCCGCCGCGCCGAAGGCCAGCGAGCTGGCGAAGAGCACCACCGCCGGGGTGG
>NZ_KV824415.1:0-5962 GCF_001816045.1 Kytococcus sp. HMSC28H12 | reverse complement strand
GGGCCAGCACCGGGCGCAGGTCGCGGCGCCCGCCGTCCTTGTACCCCCGGACGAGCGCCCGCAGCGCGCCCCGGTAGTCGCCCCCGGCCCACACCGGCACCCCACCGAGGTGACCGACCACGCACCCCGGGTGCACGGCCGCCGCGAGCTCGTCGGTGCAGCCCGGGCACCACCGGTGGCCGGGTGCCCCGCAGCCGCCGCAGGCCCGGGGCACCACGAGGTCGCCGAGCTCCTGCCACGCGGGGTGCACCACCCCATCGGACCGCAGAGGAACCGTCCGCTGCTGGCCCCGCGCCCACTCCTGTGGACGGGCACCCGCTCAGCGGCCCGGCACCACCACCTCGCTGGCCACGTTGGCCACGAACCAGGTGGCCCCCGCCTTGGTGAGCACGCGGCCCCCCTCGGTGGTCACGAGCAGGCCGTCCTCCCGCTCGTCGGGGTAGGCGGCCACAGCCACCGCGTTGTCCACCGAGCCCTGCAGCTCGGTCCAGCCGCCCAGCTCGGAGCGCCACACCTTCTGCTCGCCGTCGGGGCCCGGCGTGCCCAGCAGCGCCACGGAGTGCTCGTCGATCCAGGCCAGGTCCTGCACCCCACCCACCTGCGGGGCGATGGGGCGCGGCTCGGTGAGCGAGGTCGGCTCACCCCCGGGCCCGCGCACCACCCCGACCACGGCCACGCGGTCCCGGCCACCACCGCGCAGCACCACCAGGGCGCGGGCCCCGTCGGGTGACATGCGCACCTGCACCACCTGCTCGTCCCCCAGCCATGGCACCGAGAGGCTCTCCGGACGGCCGCCCCGACGGCTCGTGTCGAGCACGAGCACCTCGGTGTCCTCCTCCTGCCCCTGTGTGGTCCACAGGAAGCCCAGCGGGTCCATGCTCGGCACGGACAGCTCCCCGCGCGCGGTGTACGTGGTGAGCGCGCCCTCGCGCCAGACCCCCAGCACCCGGCCGTCCACCGCGGCCACCGTCCGGAAGTCCGCCGAGACCGCCATCCGGTCCCAGCGGGACGGGACGCTCGGCACGCGCAACTCCTGGGGCTGGGCCAGCGGCTCCAGCTCGGCCGACCCCGGGTCGGCGGCCTGGAGGGCCTGCCGCTGGTGCAGCAGCACCAGCGGCACCACCACGGACACCACCGAGTAGCCGGCCCCCTGCGGGTAGGACAGGCGCTCACCCACCGCGTCGCTCTCGGCGTCCACGAGGTTCCCGCCGACGAACAGGGAGACCGCGTCCACCCCGGGCAGCTGCCGCATCGTGGCCGCGTACTGCGCCCAGGCGAGATTGCGCTGGGCGGGGTCGGCGCCGACCATCGTGTCCGAGAGGCGCAGCACCGCCGTGCCGTCCGAGACCGGGACCGCGGCCGTCTCCAGCCGGGTGCCGGCGGGGACCCCCGTGGAGACGGCCCCCTCCAGCACGCGGGGCACCGGCTCGGTCTGCAGCCGGCCCAGGGCGCTGGTCATGCCCTCCCCGCTGCGCAACCACCGCCGCTGCGGCACGAGCTCCTCGGAGACCGGCGAGCCCCAGTGCACGTCCACCGGTTGGTAGAGGCGCTGGAAGTCGGCCTGCGAGAGCACGATGCCGGTGTCCGAGGGCAGCGAGTCGATGCGCCACTGGCCGTCCACCTGCTCGAGCCCGAAGGTGAGGTCGGCCCGCTCCCCCGGCGCCGCCTCGGTGAGGCGCCCCGAGGCGTCCACCTCCCCGAGCACGGCGAGGTTGACCCGCACCGTGTCGCCGGCCAGCGCGGTGACACCCTGCCCCGCCCGCTGGTCCTGGACGAGCACGCGCGCGCCCGGTTCCCACGAGGCGCTCGCGGCGTCCGTGAGGTACTCGCGGCCCACGCGGTGGTCGCCGGTGTCGTCGATGCCGGTGCGCAGGAAACCGGTGACCACCTGCTCCGGCGTGGCGTCCTGCGGCGGGGGCTCGACCTCCACGGACACCTCCTGCCGGGGTGCCTGGTCCAGCGCCGGCCCCTGTTCCACCGGGGACTGCTCCGGGATCGCCGAGCACCCGGCCAGGGTGGTGCTCAGCAGCGCGGCCGCCCACCAGCGGGCGGGACGGCAGGGTCGGGGGGTCACGGCAGGTCCTCCATGGCGCGGCGGCACTCGGCATCGGCGGGGTGGGGGTCGGGCATCGGGATGGGCGATCCGGCCACGGAGCCGCCGGCGTGGCGGGGCACGGTGAGACGGAAGGTGGCGCCCTGGCCGGGCCGGGAGGACACCTGCAGCCACCCGCGGTGCTCCAGCGCGTCCCCGGCGCAGATGCTCAGGCCCAGCCCGGTGCCGCCGGCGGTGCGGTTGCGGGCGGGGTCGGCGCGCCAGAAGCGGTCGAAGACGTGCTCCATCTGGTCGTCGTCCAGACCCACGCCGGTGTCGCTCACGGCCACCGCGACCGCCGAGTAGTTGCCGTCCACGGTGACCACCACGGGGCGCTGTTCGGCGTGGTCGATGGCGTTGACCACCAGATTGCGTACCACCCGCTCGATGCGGCGCTCGTCCACCTCGGCGCGCACCGCGGCCACCGTGCCGGGCCGTTCCACCCGCAGCTCCACCCCGGCGCCGGCGGCGAGCTGGGAGTGCGCCTCCACCACCCGCCGGGCGAGCTGTTCGAGGTCCACCTCGCGGTGCTGCAGCTGCACCTGCCCGGCGTCCTGGCGCGAGATCTCCAGCAGGTCGGTGAGCAGCTGGTCGAGGCGCTCCACCTCGCCGTGCAGCAGCTCCACCGACCGGGAGCTCATCGCGTCGAAGTCGTCGCGCCCCAGGTGCAGCACCTCGCTGGCCATGCGGATGGTGGTCAGCGGTGTGCGCAGCTCGTGGCTGACGTCGCTGACGAAGCGCTGCTGCAGGTGGGAGAGGTCCTTGAGCTCCACGATCTGGCGCTGCACCACGTCGGCCATGGTGTCCACCGACCGGCCCAACCGGCCCAGCTCGTCGTGCCCCCGCATGCCGGTGCGTCGGTCGAGATCGCCGGTGGCGATCTGCTCGGCGGTCCGCGTCACGCGCGAGAGGGGGTCCAGGGCCAGGTGCGTCACCACGAAGGTGATGAGCCCCGCGATGCCGATGAGGCCCAGCCCGCCCAGGGCGAACGAGGAGCCCACGATCCCCAGCGTGCGCTGCTCGTTCGCCAGCGAGAAGAACAGCAGCATGTCGTGCGGGCCGCTGCCGGGCACCTGGAGGCGTGCGGCCACCACCACCGTCGGGGCCTCCCGCCCGCCGGAGCTGGTGCGGGCGATCATCGAGTGGACGTGCTCGGGGTCCTCGGCCAGCCGCTGCCGCAGCGCCGGGGGCACCTGGGAGACGTCCGCCTCGGGGCGCTCCACCGGGCTGAGCCCCTCCTCGTTGCCCGGCGAGCGCACGATGGCCACCCGCCGCGACCGGTCGTCGCCCTGGCTGGAGGACTGGCGCACCACGTCCGTGGCCGTGGTGTACAGGGTGGCGTTGTCCACCCGGTCGAGGGAGTCGAACTCCCGCTGGGCCTGCCCGACGGCCGTCACGGACTCGCCCATGGCCACCTCGGCCCGGTTGCGCACGAGGCGCTCGCCGATGGCCTGGTAGAGGGAGACGCCGAGCACCACCGACAGGATCGCGGTGAGCAGCAGGCTGACCACGATGGTGCGGAAGCGCAGCGAGGTGCGCCAGGCGCGGCGCACCGCGCGCACGAGGGAGATCGTGGCGCTGAAAGGGCGGTAGGCCACCGGCGCGTCAGATCGTGGGGGCGCCGGCGCGGTAGCCCACGCCGCGCACCGTCTGCACGATGCTGGGACGCTCCGGGTCGCGCTCGATCTTGGCACGCAGGCGCTGCACGTGCACGTTCACCAGGCGGGTGTCGCCGGCGTGCTGGTAGCCCCAGACCTGCTCCAGCAGGGTCTCGCGGCTGAACACCTGCATCGGCTTGCGGGCCAGGGCCACGAGGAGGTCGAACTCCAGCGGCGTCAGGGAGATGGCCTCGCCGTCGCGGTGCACCATGTGGCTGTCGACGTCGATGGTGAGGTCCCCCACCACGAGGCGCTGCTGCGGCGGCGGGGCGGAGCGGCGCATGCGGGCCCGGGTGCGGGCCAGCAGCTCCTGCGGTCGGAAGGGCTTCTGCACGTAGTCGTCGGCGCCCGCCTCCAGGCCGGTCACCACGTCGTGGGTGTCGGTGCGGGCGGTGAGCATGATGATCGGCACGCCGGACTCGGCCCGGATCTCGCGGCACACCTGCATGCCGTCCTTGCCGGGGAGCATGACGTCCAGGAGCACCAGGTCGGGCTGGGTCTCGCGGAAGGTCGCCAGCGCCCGGGCCCCGTCACCGCAGGTGCTCACGCGCCACCCGTCCTTGCTCAGCACGATGCCGAGCATCTCGGCCAGGGCGGCGTCGTCGTCGACGACGAGGACGTGGCCCAGGCCGGCCGGGGACGAGGACGAGGGGGCTGCCATGGGTGCATGGTAACGATTCGGCAACGGCGCCCCCTGCGCCCCGGCGTGGGAGGTGGTCGCCGCCGGGTCAGGCGTGCGCGGGCGGGGCCGGGAGGTCCAGGCCGAGCAGGGCGTTCTCCACCACCTCGGAGAGGGCCGGGTGCGGCCAGTAGCGGCCGCGGGCCCAGGCGTGCGCGTGCTCACCGGAGAGCAGCGCCTCGCCCAGGAGGTTCACGAGCGTGGCGGCCTGGTGCCCCATGACCCACCCGCCCAGCACCGCACCGGTGGTCGCGTCGGCCACCACCTGGCAGGCGCCGGTGGTGTCCTCCATGGCCCACCCGTAGGCCACGTCGGCGTACTCCTGGACCTTCACGACCACCTGGTGGCCGGCCTCGCGGGCCTGCTCGGCCGACAGCCCGATGACGCCGATCTCCGGATGGGTGAAGACGCCGGCCGGCACCGGCACGGTCGGGAAGGAGCGCAGGTCCTGCGGGTGCACGAGATTGTGCGAGACCACCCGGGCCTGGGCGTTGGCCACGTGCTTGAGCATGAGCGGCTCACGGACGTCGCCCAGGGCCCACACACCCTCGGCCGTGGTGCGACCGTGCTCGTCGGTGGTGACGAAGCCCCGCTCGTCCACCTCCACCCCGGCAGCGCCGAGCTCCAGCGCGGGGGTGGAGGGCTGCCGGCCCGCGGCGGCGAGGACCGCCCCGGTGCGCAGGGTGCTGCCGTCGGAGAGGGTGAGCACCGCCTCGTGACCGTCGGTCTCGGCGGCCGTCACCTGGGTGCCGTAGCGCACGTCCCAGGCCTCCTCGGCCAGGGGGGCGAAGCGCTCGCGCAGGTCGTCCGGAAGCGCGCCGAGCAGGCGGTCGCCGCGCAGCAGGAGGGTGACCCGGCAGCCGAGGGAGGAGAAGACGTGGGCGAACTCCACGGCCACCACACCACCACCCACCACGGTGAGGTGCTCGGGCAGCTCCTCCAAGCGCATGATCGTCTCGTTGGTGTGCACCAGCCCGCCCAGCATCGGCTGCAGTGCCTCGGGCACCCGGGCCGAGGAGCCCGTCGCGATGACCACCTGGTCGCCGGTGAGGCGCACCGTGCCGCCGTCGTGCAGGGCCACCTCCACCTCGCGCGCGCCGGTGAAGCGTGCCCACCCCTCGAACAGCTCGGTGCCGGGCCCGGTCCGACGGTAGTCCGCTCCCCCGGCGCTGATGGGGTCGATGCGGTCGAAGATCCGGTCGCGCACCTCGCGCCAGCGCACGCCCCGCAGCTCGGCGTCCACCCCCAGGCGCCCCGCGTCACGCACCGTGTCGGCCACCCCGGCGGTCCACACGAACATCTTGGTGGGGATGCAGCCGTGGTTGAGGCAGGTACCGCCGAAGACGCCGCCCTCCACGAAGGCGACGCGCAGGCCCCCGTACTCCTGGGTGGGCAGGGAGTTGCCCGAGCCGGACCCGATGACGACGACGTCGAAGTGCTTCTGCTCCATGGGCCACAGCCTAGGGCGGTGGCGCGCCGCGGCCCGCTGCCGGCCGGGCCGACCGGCGGACCGGCTCAGCCGCGCTCGCGCAG